>DASZCH010000158.1:0-5045 GCA_035943235.1 Candidatus Acidiferrales bacterium | reverse complement strand
AAGCAACGCTTTGACGATAGGCGCAGCGAGCCTCTCTGCGACGGCGATAACCTCATTTCTCGCATCGAGCGCGCCCTGGCCTACAAGAATTGCGACTTTCTTTCCAGCGTTCAGAATCTCCGCGGCTCGCAACAAATCATTTTCCGCAGGCAGGCGTCCGCTTCGCGCGGGAACGCTCGTGGTGTGGTCAGAAATGTTTCGTTTTGATCGCTGATCATATTCTTGGTCCTGAATATCGGTCGGTATGTTGATATGTGCCACACCTCGAAAATTCAGCGCCGTGCGGCATGCAAGATCGGTGACATTCCGGACGTGCGCACTACCCATCACCCTCGCGTTGTACACCGTCACGTCGGCAAACAGTCGGTCAAGGTCGACATCCTGCTGAGTATGAGTGTCGATCAGATCGTGAAAAGCATGGCCTGTGATTGCCAGAACGGGTTGGCCGTCCAGTTTTGCATCGTAAAGACCGTTGAGGAGGTGAATTCCGCCAGGCCCCGATGTTGCAAGGCAGACGCCCAACTTGCCTGTGTACTTTGCATAAGCGCATGCCATAAACGCGGCCGCTTCTTCGTGTCGGACATGAAGGAAACGGATTTTATCTTGCCGCTTCCGGAGCGCTTCCATTACCCCATTGATACCGTCTCCCGGAAGCCCAAAAATTTCGGTAACGCCCCAGTCGATCAGCCTGTCAATCAGAACATCCGCAGTCGTTTCTGCCACGTCCATCTCCCCCAGACGATGCTACAAGACCCATTTTGTTCTTTCGCGCCGCAGCATTGCATCAACCGAAGTCTGTATACGTCCGAGGAAATACCTGTATTCCTTTCGCAAGTTGGCTGGGAGTGCGAAAATCACTTTGACGTTACGTGAACGGCACGGAGGACTATGACACGCGCAAAGGCGATTGGTGATTATGCGCTAATCGGAGACTGCGAAACCGCGGCTTTAGTTGCTCGCGATGGTTCGATCGATTGGTTGTGTGTGCCACGTTTCGACTCGCCTGCCTGTTTTGCTGCGCTTTTAGGATCTCCCGAAAACGGCCGATGGCTCTTGGCTCCTTCAGCCGAGGCCTCCATATCCCGAAGGTACCGCCCGCACACTCTGATACTGGAGACGGTTTTTCAAGTTGCAAATGGGCAAGTGACGTTAATTGACTTTATGCCGTTGCGCGGACGTAACTCCAGGATCATTCGCATCGTTCGAGGTGACCGAGGGACTATCCAAATGCAAATGGATCTGGTGATCCGCTTTGATTATGGCGTCACTGTTCCATGGGTGACCCAGAGTAAGGAATGCCTTACTGCCGTAGCTGGACCCAATCGCTTGATTCTTCGAACTTCGGTTCCAATGCAGGGGAAGAACTTTCATACCGTCAGCGAGTTTATAGTTAAACCTGGAAAGACGGTTTACTTCGAATTGGAATATGGAAATTCGTTTCAATCCGCCGGTCGCAAGGTTATTCGCAAATCCTATTTGGCGAAGACCGAAAAATCTTGGAGCAAGTGGGCCTGTCGCCGTAAGTATCATGGACCCTGGGCCGATGCGGTTGAGCGGTCTCTCATAACACTGAAGGCTCTCACATACGCGCGAACCGGGGGAATCACCGCTGCGCCCACTACGTCATTGCCGGAAAAAATCGGCGGCCCACGCAACTGGGACTACCGATACTGCTGGCTTCGAGACTCAACCTTTACTCTGCTCGGATTTATTCACGCCGGTTATCATCAGGAAGCGCGAAGATGGAAAGCCTGGCTTGTCCGCTCTGCCGCGGGTAGTCCTGATCAAATACAAGTCATGTACGGAGTCGCCGGCGAACGACTCTTGGATGAATGGCAAGTTCCGTGGCTGCGGGGTTATCGCCACTCGTCGCCGGTTCGAGTCAGCAATGCTGCCAGTGACCAGCTTCAACTGGATATATATGGAGAGCTAGCAGATACCTTGCATCAGGCTCGAACCGGGACGAAGAGGAAAGACGCAGACTTTGCACTTCAAATCGCTCTCTTGAAACATTTGCAAAAAATCTGGCGTCGGCCAGACCACGGCATTTGGGAAATTCGCAAAGAAAAACGGCAATTCACGCATTCCAAAGTAATGGCCTGGGTGGCTTTTGATCGTACGATTCGCAGCGCTGAGCGTTTCAAAATAAAAGCGCCACTCGATAAGTGGAGAGCGGTCCGGCAAGAAATTCACGATGAGGTTTGTCGGCTTGGATTCAATTCCCGTTTGGGGAGTTTTGTTCGGTCTTACGGCTCGAACGACGTCGACGCGAGTCTCCTATTGCTTCCTATCGTTGGCTTCTTGCCTCCGCTGGATTCTCGTATTGTCGGCACGGTGCGAATGATAGAGAAAAAGCTCATGCGCGGAGGCTTTCTCATGCGTTATACGAGCGCCAAGGGCGGTAAGCATTCACAAGATAAAGAAGGAGCATTCCTGCCTTGTAGTTTTTGGTTGGCCGACTATTACGGACTTGCGGGACGTCGTGACGACGCCGAGCGATTGCTAAAACGCGTCTTAAAAATCCGCAATGATGTTGGGCTGCTCTCCGAGGAGTACTCCATAGAAAAGCGTCTGTTGGTGGGTAACTTTCCTCAGGCTCTATCCCATGTCGCGCTCGTCAACTCGATTATCAATCTATACAGCCAGCATGGACCTGCTCGGCAAAGGTCAAATTCCGCTCGGCGGAGAAATGCCCAGCCGTAAGAAGACATTGCGAATTAATCCATACCCGGCTGCTGAATGACTGGGCAGATGCTTTTCGCGAATCAGGTCATTTGTTCTGTCTGCGCTATAGAACAGATGTTCCGGAGGAAAGAAAATCCGTCAGAATCTGTACAAACTTGGCGGGCTCCTCGAAGAAGGGCATATGACCGCTTTTTTCGAAGACCACGAATTTCGAGCCGGGGATGGACCGGTGGATTTTGTACGCGATCACCGGTGCCACGTTCATGTCAAAACGGCCGCACATCACAATCGTCGGGAAGCGAAATTTGACGATCTCCGGATTCAGGTCGAAGCGCGCGACGTCGTGGTTCACCGCCCGGTTCACTTCGTAATATTCCTTGTCATTGGCCATTTTGGCCGCGAATTCGTCGCGGCGCTCGAGTGAGTAAAACAGCATTGATTCATACAGAGTGGTGGCGGCTTCCCTGGCCGCGGAGGAATCTTTTTCATTCAGATCAGAGACGAAGGCATAGCTATCTTCGTGCGCAGTCACGTCGGGATAAACGTCCTTGAATAAAAACAGAGTATCGCTCCAGCGCGGCGCGGCCGAATCAACGATCGCGAGATGGCTGATGTGTTCCGGATGGCGCGCGGCGTAAGCCATCACCAGAAAGCCTCCCCAGGAATGACCGAGCAGATCGATTCTGTCGAAGCCGAGGTGCGCGCGAAGAGCATCGAGGTCATTAATTTGGTCGGCGAGCGTGCAAGATTGTCCGGGCTTGAGCGGGCCGGAGCGGCCGTCGCCGCGCTGGTCCCACATGACGACGCGACGGCTTTGCGCGAGCGTGTCCCATGCATCGGAGACGTGCAGATAATTGTGATCGAACCCGGGGCCTCCGTTGGCGACAAACAGTGGCGTTCCGCCGCCTGAGCCGAAGACTTCATAGTAGATCGTCGCGCCCGGCGCATTAAAGGTGGTGCCGTGCTCGTCATGAGCCGTGGCTGCAGATGCAACAAACGCAGCACAACAAATAACTAGCGCGGCAATGGTGAGCAGATTTGTCGATGCTGCGAGACCTTTGCGAAAACGCGCGCGAATCATAGTTGGCATGGGACGCTCCCGATGAATATTATTCTGTGTGAGACTCAGAATCGGGGAGACTAGCACGGCTCGGTGGAACAGGCCAGAGGCGAGTGCACCGCGCCGGAAGTGGGGAGCGGCGGCCTGCTACATATACTTGATACGCTCGTTGCGCGCGGAGAACTCGATCAGTTTGCTCAGGCGGCTGAGTCGCGTTTCTTCTTTCTTGGCGCTGGCCACCCAACCGGACGTCATTCGGCGATAGTACGGCGGAAAATCCTCAAAGTTCTGCCAAGCCTTGGACTGCTTCCTGAATTTGGCTTCCAGCTCCTTGGGCATTTCGGTGGGCATCACCGGAGTATCACGCCGCTTTTCCGAGCGGAACGCAGCGAGGCCCGCCACTGCCATCTTTCCGCTGGCGATCAGCCGCTCCGCGCGCTTTGTATTCGCGCGATTCCACGAACTGCGCATCCTTCGCGGAGTGAATCGCTGCGCGTAGCACGCTTCGTCGATTCTTCGCGTCTTGCCGTCAATCCACCCGTAGCACAACGCTTCCTCGACAGCATCCTCATAGGGAATGCGCGGCTTGCCGGAGTCCTTCTTGTAATAAATGAGCCAGACTTCGCCGCACTTGCCGTGATTCTTTTCGAGCCATGCGCGCCATTGGCGGCGGTCCTTGGCATGCAACGTCTTCATCGACGATCCGACTAGTGGCAGCCGCAGGAATGTGGCGTGCACCCGCAGCCGGAAGAGGCAGACGGCGCGCTTGCAGAGGAACTGGGTGAAGACGGCCCGCCGTTGCCTGTGTGTGCGGCGAATGTCGAGAACTGAATCGTCGAATTCGCGCTACCGCATTTCGGACACGCAGGCGCGGAGTTTTTGGCGGTCACGATGCGTTCATAGTGCGATTTGCATTCGTCGCAAACGTATTCGTAAATCGGCATCCCTGAGTTCCCTCGTTGAACTTTCCTGATTGTCCGATTATACCTGAAGTTGGCACCGCATGTGCGGCACAGCTGCTCAATTGAGCTTCAGGCGTTGGCCGCCGATTTCGGAACGGCTTGCTGCACATCGAGCGGCATGAGCGCCTGCATCAGCCCCGCGCCGCCGTCCACATTGATCAGTTGGCCCGTAATCCAACTTGCTTCTGGAGAACAAAGGAGAGACACCGCATTCCCGATGTCTGCTGGCGTGCCCAGCCGGCGCATTGGTGTCCAGCCACTCTGATGCCATTGGCGGATCGCTTCCTGCGCCGCATCGGGCAAGCTATTGAGGACGCTGTCTTCGATCCAACCGGGGC
>DASZCH010000157.1:0-12305 GCA_035943235.1 Candidatus Acidiferrales bacterium | reverse complement strand
CCTCGCGAATGATTTGCGGCCGCCGCAACGTGCCGCCATTCGCAATCGCTGACTCCGCCGAAATCATTTGCACCGGCGTGACGCCGATTTCCTGGCCGATGGCGATGGAGCCGATCGAGCTCGGCGTCCATTCGTCGACTGGCCGCAGGAGTCCGCGACTTTCTCCAGGCAATTTGATCCCCGTCAACCGTCCGAAACCAAAGCTGCGTATGTACTGATAATATTTGGGCGCGCCAAGACGCAGAGCCAGCTTGATGGAGCCTACGTCACTGGAATGTACGAGAATTTGTTCGACCGTGAGCAATCCGAACGGATGCCAATCGTGAATCAGGCGGCCTGCCACGACAATGGAGCCCATTTGGCAATCCACTACCTGCGCAGGCTGCGCGACTCCTTCCTGGAACGCGGAAGAGAACAAAATCGTTTTGAAAATCGAGCCGGGCTCGTACGCGTCGGCCACCGCGCGGTCCACGCGGGCCTCGGCGGGATAAGAACCTGCATCGTTCGAGTCAAACGGAGGCCAATTCGCGACAGCCAGCAATTCCCCTGTGTTCGGATCCTGCACCACGATGGAGCCGCCCTTCGCGTGCGTTCTGGCGATTCCGGCGGCTAGCGCTTTCTCGGCGATGTATTGAATCGTTTCATCAATCGTCAAAACAACGTTGTCGCCTTTGTCTCCGGCTGCTTCGCTGCGATCGAACCACCGACGTCGCGCGTCGGCGAGCACCAGCATGCGGCTCGGACGGCCGCGAATCAGCTTGTCGAGCGAATATTCGACGCCGCCAAGGCCGTGCTCGTCCATGTCCACGTAACCGAGGACGCTTGAGGCGAGCGTGCGCTGCGGATAGAAACGCTTGTTCTCTTTCTGAAAATAAATCCCGCGCAGATTGAGGGCCTGAATGCGCGCGGCTTGCTGCGGCGTGATCTTGCGCGCAATCCACGCGAAGGAACGCGACTGCGCCAGTTTTTGCTCGATTTCTTCGGCGGGGATTCCGAGGACGTGCGAGAGGAGCCGCGCGACCATCGCGGGATCACTGATTTCTTCAGGATTCGCAAAACACGAATCCACGGGAATGCTCATGGCCAGTTCGCGGCCATTGCGGTCGTAAAGCACGCCGCGCATAGGGCTGATTTCGATGATGCGTTGCTGCTGGTTGTTTGCGCGTTCGAGATATTCGCGGTAGCGGAATAATTGGAGGTAGCTGACGCGGGCGAGTACGACGGCCATCCAGACGACTGCGAGCCCAAAAATTACGAGTAGACGCAGACGCGAACTGCTTTGCACCATGGGCTCCGGCGTGAATCTTGAAACTTGTTCATCCCGCAACGTGGCGGTCCACTACCCACGCCAATTCCGGGCATACCTCGAGCCTCGGATGCACGCCAGACTCTTTCCGCGGCAAATCACGGCTGAACGGGCTGCGTAACACCGCGCTGCGCCAAAAATGCGGTGCGCGACGCGTCTGCCGCAGGCACGTATTGCGCCGGCGCAGAAACTGTCATGCCAAGCTGCTGCCGCGCAATTGTGTCAATGCGCATGGGAGAGCTGAGCGACGCAGCTTCCAGGTGGAGCTGTTGATTCAGTTCCACCGCCTGCGTATGCCGCGCTTGCATGTCCTCAAGCTGGTAGCGCAATTGGATATCTTCGAAATGCTGCCAGGTGTAGAGCAGGCAGCAGGAAGCCAGCACCGCTCCCCAAGCCATTTTGCGCGTAAACTCCCCCAGCCGCCGCGGCGCCGCCGGGCGCACTAGGCGCGAATTGTCGATGTACTTCTTGGTGTAAAATTCGGTCATGACGCTTCCCTCTCGAATTCGTCCGGCCCCGGCGTGTGATCTTCCGGCGCTCGTTTTTCCATCACGCGCAATTTCGCGCTTCGCGCGCGCGGGTTTTTTTGAATTTCCGCTTCACTGGGCTGGACGACCTTCTTGGTCAGGATTCTGAAATCGCCGGTGCGCGCGAGTTCCTGAAAGCCGCGCTTGACCATGCGATCCTCGAGCGAGTGGTAACTCAAAATTGCCCACCTCGCTCCGGAAGTTAAAGTGGCGGGGGTCCGGTTAAGAAACTGCCCGAGTTCCTCCATCTCTCGATTCACCGCTATCCGCAGCGCCAGAAACGTTTTTGTCGCGGGATGCAGTCTCTGCCTTCCCCTTGCTTTTCGGGCCCCTGCCACAACCGTTGCCAGGTGTTCGGTGTCGCGGATGGGCCGCGCGCGAACAATTGCCCTGGCGATCTTGCGTGATTCGTGCTCTTCGCCAAACTGGTAGAGCACGTTGGCCAGATCTCTCTCCGACCATTCATTCACAATTTCGGCAGCCATCAGGGACTGCTCCGGATTCATGCGCATATCGAGCGCCGCGGGCCAGCGGAACGAAAAGCCGCGCTCCGGAGTGTCCAGTTCCAAACTCGAAACGCCCAAGTCGGCAACCACGCCGTTGACGCTGACGACTTTCAAGCCGCTCAGCACTTCATCGATCTTCGAGAATTCTTTGTGCACCAGCGTCACCCTTCCTTCAAATTCTTTTAACCGCTCCCGCGCAATTTCGAGCGCCTGCGGGTCGCGATCGATTCCAATCAGCCGGCCTGTCGTCAGCCGCCGGACGATTTCCAGAGCGTGTCCTCCGGTTCCCACTGTCGCATCGACGTAGGTCCCGTCAGGTCTGATCCGCAGCCATTCCAAGATGGCTTCGGCCAGAACCGGCGTATGCAGCACGCTCAAAACTTAAATGCCCAGGTCGTCCAGTGCCTTCGCGTCTTCGGCCGTGATCGGATTGCTCTTCATTTGTTCCAGGAACCGGGTGTGATTCCAAACATCCAGATACGTCAACCGCCCGTTGACGCTGACTTCCCCCTTCATCTGCGCCGTGTCCCGAAGAACTGGCGGGATTAAAATCCGCCCTTGCCCGTCAAGTTCGACCACTTGTCCGAAGTAATTCGTTCGCGTCAGAAATTTCTGCTTGGCCTGATTGTGGGAGGAAAGCTTGGCGAGCTTGCGCTCGATCCCGTCCCAGACTTTCATGGGATAGATGCGAGCATAGTCGCCGTTCTCGCTGGTCACGTAAAAGCGCTTGCCCTGCTGGCGCAATTCGGCCAAAAAGTCGGCGGGAATTTTCACCCGTCCCTTCTCGTCGACTGTCGCTAGATGGCTTCCCCGCAGCATTCCCGGCCTTGTTTGACGCGACGTTTCTGATTCTGATGCCCATTTCGCCCCAACCACTTCTTACCACTTTCTACCACTTTGTGCCCCGATTCTAGTCAGGCTTCGTTTCTTGTCAAGAGGAATTGCGCGAAAAAGTAAAATATTTTTGTCGGCGCGCGAAAGAGTGCTTCGCTCGCGCTTCGCCAAGACGCGCGTCATATCACTACATATGGTGTATTCCGTGCGAAACGCGCGCTACGCGTAGGCGCACGCTTGCGCGGAGTGGATGCAAATGTGTTCTAACGATTAACGAAGAAGGAAAAATGAGCGAAAGGCGTTCCGGAACGGAACAGCTATTGCCCGGGATCGGGCTGGAGCCGCAGATTCGCGATCTTGCGCAGCAGGTCTTGCTCGTTTGCATTGAGACCGTGCATGAATTGTGGGTCTTGCAGCGCCTGCTGGCGTTGCTCAGGCGTCATGCCTTGAAGCGTTCGCAGTCGGCCGTTAACGAGTTGCTTGCGATCCTGCGGGAGATGGCTCCAGCGCGGAGCCAAGTCATTGACAACTTCTTTGCGCTCGTCCGGCGTCATGCGTTCGAGGAGCCGTTCACGGTTACGCATGGCCTCTCGTTGCTGCGGCGTCAATTGATTCCAACGGTCAAGATTGCGCCGAATCTGTTCCTGCCGCTGCGGCGGGAGATCGCGGAATCGCGCATTGTTGCGCATGAAACGCTCTTGCTCTTCCGGCGAGCGGTCGCGCAGGTTCTCGACCCACTTTGGCGGCAAACCCATCAGCGCGCGGGCATTCGGCTTGCGCTGCTGCTTTTGCGCCTGCTTTTCGGCCCTCCGCTGCTGACGAATGGCTTGCCGTTGCGTCCGAGGGACCTGGCCCTGTGCGCGCAGAAAGCCTCGCTGCGCAGGCGCCGCGCAAGCGAGACTCGCCGCGAGGAGCAGCGTTGCAAGCACAGAGCCGAGTTGGAAGAATCTACGCATTATGAATCGCGATTAAACGCCGCTCCCTGAGCCCGGGTTATCGTTCTGCGGCTTTGGCTGCTCATCCTGAGCGGGCTGCGTCGAGGCGGGCAAATCCGAAAGAGCATCGAAGTTGCTGAGCACGTCGTAGTTCTCGAGCACGCCCAGGTCCTTGATCATGCGGAATTGCTCTTCGCTGTTGGCTGCTGAGTTTTGCGGATTCACGGAGGCAGGCTGGCGTCCGCCGACCCACACCGACAATGCGACAAGCAGCGCTAGAGCGAGAGCAAATCGCGGAGCAGGCACCATCCAGCCCCAGAGTCTGGGCTTTGGCGCTTCGGCAATTCGTTGCCGCAGTTGCGCATCAAATGCCGGCGATGGCTCGACCGCCGGAACCTCCGCCATCACCTGCCAGAGGCGGCGGAATTCCTCGGCGCGCTCCTGGCACGCCGCGCACAACTTCAGATGAGCTTCGACCACGAAGCGCTCGTCGCTGCTGGCGCGCCCATCGAGATAAGCGATCAATGCGTTCGAAATTTTTTCACAGCTCATGTCGTTTCCCCTCCCCTGCGGACTGCGTCGCCGGCCTTACGACCAGCAATGCCAACTGAACCCGCAAGGTTTCATAGGCGCGGAAGAGCAGCGATTTCAGCGCGCTCTCCGAACAGCCCAGAATTTTCCCAATTTCAGCGTAATCCATATCGTGATACTTGTGGAGCACCACGGCCGCGCGTTGCTTTTCCGGAAGCGTCAAAATAGCGCCGCGAATCATTTGATTGCGCTCGCGCTCGATCAGCCTGTCGTCCGCGCGTGCTTCCCTCGACGGCAATTGAAGCGCCGGTTCGTCCTCGCCGGCGGGAGCTTCGATCGAAATTTGCATTTGCCTATAGCGGCCATCGCGTATGGCGTTCAACGCCAGGTTTGTCGCGATGCGGAAAAGCCACGTGGTGAACTTGGCGCTGGGCGAATACTCTTTGCGCGCCCGGTAAACGCGAAAGAAAACCTCTTGCGCCAGGTCTTCGGCGGCGGCCTGATCGCGCACCATGCGGCAGAGGAAATTGACCAGCGGCTTGCGATACTTGTGCAACAGCAGCTCGAAGGACAGTTCGTCCCCCGCCTTTACGTCCAGCATCAGTTGGACGTCGGACCTGGCCATAGCCTCCACATTGTATCTAACACGCGCGAGGGGTTAAAGTTGCGGGACGAAACTGCGTGTCTGGGGCGACAGCGTCAAAGCTTAGACTGTTTCGACCGGCCCGCCAAATAACTGATTTAATGAGGCTTAACTTGATTGCAGTCAACTCGGCGCGACTATACTCGGAAGGCGAGTCTTAGAACCAGCATGATGGCGACCCCCAAGAACACCAGCAAGGCCATTTTCGCGCCGGGCTCGTGATTGACCTCGGGAATCAGGTCAGAAGCCGCCACGTACAGCGTTACGCCCGCCGAAACGGGCAGCGCGATTCCCACATGCGCGTGCCACACGAGCATCAACGCGACGCCGACAAGCGTGGCCGCGCCCAACACGGCGGAGGAAAGAAATGCCCTGCGCTTCCCTTGCCCGCTGGCAATCATCAGCGACGCGACAGTAAATCCCTCGGGGATTTTGTGCAGGAAAATCGCGACGAAGATCAGCAAACCCAGCGAACGCGACACCAGCAATCCCGATGCAATCGCCACGCCGTCAAAAAAAGTGTGAATCGCCAGCCCCAGCACGGCCGCGTAGCCCACGTGCATTTTCGTCATCGCTTCCGTGTGCGTCTCTTCGCCAAAATGGAAATGCGGCGCGAGCGTATGCTCGAAGAAATGCACCAGCAAATATCCGGCGAGCACCAGCAATAAAACTTCGGCCGCCTCTGTGGTGAGGCCAACGTCGCGGGGATAAATCGCGTAGGGCTGGATGGCGGCGAGGCGAAGCGATTCCGGAACCATTTCAAGCAGCGCGACCGCGAGCATGAATCCCGCGCCCAGCGCGATGAAATATTTCAGGTATTCGCGCGACCAGTGGCGCCGTATGACGAAAAATCCGCCCACAAGATCGGCGCCCGCCGCGAGCACGCCGAGCGATAGCGCAAACGCAACGCGAACTGCATTTGCCTTGAACTGCGCTTCAACCGGAATGGCGGAAAAGGATAACGTCGCCGTCCTCCACGATATAATCTCTGCCTTCGAGGCGCACCTGAGCGCGTTCGCGCGCCGCGGCCCAACTTCCCGCCGCGAGCAATTCTTCCCAGCGGACGACTTCCGCCTTGATGAAATGCGCTTCGATGTCGCTGTGAATCGCGCCGGCAGCTTTCGCCGCTGAAATACCGCGCGGAATCGTCCAGGCGCGGCATTCGGGCTCGCCGCACGTCAAAAACGAAATCAGGCCGAGCAATTCGTAGGTTGCGCGCAGGATTCTGCTCCTCCCCGGCTCCTTCAATCCGTACGCGCTCATCAATTCCGCCGCTTCCGCCGGACTCAAATCCGCAAGCTCCGCTTCCACTTTCCCGCAGAACGGCACAATCGCCGTCCTCGCTTTTCCCTGCAGCTTCGACAGATTCTGCCGCGCCACCGCGCTCTGCATGTCCGCCGCGTCATCATCGCCCAGGTTCAGCGCAATCAGCATCGGCTTCCGCGAAACGAACATGAAACCGTTCATCATTTTCTGCTCGTCCGGCTTGAAATCGAGTTCGCGCAGCGGCTTTTCCGATTCGAGCGCCTTGATGCAACGGTCAAGCACGTTCTTTTCGGCCTCCACAAGCGGGTCTTTCTTTTTTTTCAAATCCTTTTCGACGCGCTCGAGCCGCTTCGTGGCTTGTTCCAGATCGTTCAACATCAATTCGATTTCGACGCTCTCGATGTCGCGCACGGCGTCGAGCGAGCCCGACGGATGCGGCATCGAAGGATCGTCGAACAGCCGCACTACCTGCATCAACGCATCCGCTTCGCGCAGCGGAACAAGCGAAGCCGAGTCCCTGCCCGCCGTGGCGGGCTTCGCTACCTTCATTCCACCGATGTCGACGTACTCTACCGTCGCGTAAGTGAGCTTCTTCGGCTGGAACAGCTCCGCGAGTTTCACAATACGCTCGTCCGGGACGCGCGCGATGCCGACATGCGTCTGCCCCGGCTGCGCTTTCGCTTCCACCCGCGCCCCCGTCAAAATCCGAAACAGCGTCGTCTTCCCCGTCTGCGGCAGCCCAATAATTCCCGTTTGCATATTCTCGTTCGTCCGCTCCTAGCTCCTGTTGCTGCTCGCCTTTGCTGTCATCCCGAGGCCGGCTCCGAACTTCAGGAGACGGTGCCGAGGGACCTGCTGTTTGCGTTTCGTAGGGGCGCTGCTTGCGGCGCCCGCGCGACTCGCAGAGGCGCGTTCCGCACACCCGAATAAACCAGCCGTATCGGCAAAACTACAAACGTCCGATGTTAGCACGCACGCTTATTTTTTGATTGTCATTCCGAACCGGCCCGAATGCGGCAGTACCTGCGCAACAGATATAAGACACCAAAGCTACCGGCAACATCTCGTGTAGAATGAAATCCATGGCCAAAACGACGATCTCCGCTGGCGCGGTACACAGTTTGCCGGCGGATTTACGAAAAGCTTTCATTTCTGATCCGGCGGCGCGGGCAAAATGGGAGGATATTACGCCACTCGCGCGCAATGAGTGGATCTGCTGGGTTATCTCCGTCAAGAAACCGGAAACCAGAAGGCAGCACGTTGAGCGCGTACGCACGGAACTTAAAGAAGGCATGCGCCGGCCTTGTTGCTGGCCGGGCTGTCCTCACCGCTGAGACGCTTGCTCGTTTTCCTTGACTTCTTGTTTACCTTCCGGTATACATATCTCCTCGGCTGGTGAGCCAGCCGGGCAATTCGCGCAAGAGAAGTGCAAGGCCGCCTCGGGCGGCTTTTTTCGTTTGGGGGCATAGTGGGCACTGGATTCTCGGCTGAGTTTGCCAGTCACTCGTCACTGACTTTGGATTCTAATCGCTTAATCTCTGAAGAATTAGAAATCGATGCAACTTGCTGATAAAAAACGGCGGGACTCATTTCTAATCGCTGAATTTCGCGATTTTTTCTGAATCGACTCCCATTTTCGAACACTAGCGAAGCGACGAAGTAATGATACGATTGCCGCAACTCTAAGGAGGCTGAAGATGCCACTTGCCCGGCGCTTCGCGTTTCTCGCAGCACTGTTTCTCGCTTCGCCTGCCATCCCTTTCGCGGCTCCCCGCGTCCCGCGTGACGCTGCCGCAAACGCGTCCACCGCGCAAGCTGGGCGGCTTTCCCCCGCCGCGCTCCAGGTCGCCCAGGTTCGCGTTCAGTGGGCGCAGCGCCTCAACGCGAAACAGATCGGCCCCCTCATGAATTTGTACGCTCCCGACGCCGTCTTCCTGCAGCCCACCGGCCAGCGCATCAACGGAGCGCTCGCCATCCGCGCAATCACCGAGAAAATCTGGGCCTCGCTCACGCCCAACATTTCTCTGCACGGTGTCACCACGAAAGTCTCCTGCGACATGGCCTACGACGAAGGCGACTTTCGCGAAACGCTCACTTCCGTCTCAGGCGGAGCGAAGCAGCAGACTCAGGGACAGTACTTGATGATCTTCAAGCGCGATATGCACGGCCACTGGCTCATCGTCGAGCAAGTCTGGACGGGGACTGAACCAAAGGGGATATAGGCCGCGCCCTTGCCCCTGAGCAAAGTTCTAATCGAGTTTCTATGGGGAATTAGAAATTGAGTCAACTTAGTGAAAACAAAAGCGAGATGCAAAGTCTAATCGAGTTTTTTCGCGCATTGTTTCGGTACAATGTCCATTCTCGGACACTGGTGAACCGATGAACGCACCTGCAACCGCGACGAGGATCCTGGGTTCGGTGGACGCAGCGCCGGCCGCGAATCTCTGGCCGTTCGATCACAAGCTCGCCATCGAGCATTTGACTAAAAACGACCACCGCCTGGCGCGGCTCATCGCGAAATCCGTCGAATTTCGCCTGGAAATCGAAGAGGCGCAAAGTCCATACGAGGCGCTGCTGGAAGCAATCGCTTATCAGAGTATCTCTGGCAAAGCCGCGGCGACGATTTTTGCGCGCGTTAAAGCTCTGGGTTCGGCGCAGGGCGCGAACGGTCGGTGTCCCACGCCCGAAGAAATTCTGTGCGTGCGCAAATCGGCGCTGCGCAAGGCGGGCCTCTCCGGCGCGAAGATTTTGGCGGCGAAAGATTTGGCGCGGAAAACCATTGAAGGAATTGTGCCGACGCTCGAAGCCGCGCAAAAAATGTCGGACCAGGAATTGGTCGACCGCCTGATTTCCGTTCGCGGCATCGGCGCGTGGACCGTCGAGATGTTCTTGATTTTCCGTCTCGGGCGGCCCGACGTGCTGCCCATTCACGACTACGGCGTGCAAAAGGGATTCGCGCTGACATACGGCAAAAAAGATATTCCCAAGCCGCGCGAGCTTGCGAAATTCGGCGAGCGTTGGCGGCCTTATCGCACGGTCGCTTCGTGGTACATGTGGCGCGCGGTTCAACTCGCAGGGAAAGACGCGCGCAAAGTCACCAAGACCACAACGGCGCTGCGAAAACGCGCGGCGAGAGCGAAGGCCAAATCGGCTCGCCGGTAAGTTTCGGTAATGGCTTATTTACTTGCCGCGACCGGAGTTGAAGCAGCGGGCGGAAGCGGCGGCGGGTATGCGAATCGTTGCCACACAGTGAGGAACAGCGCAATCACGCCCGCGATCAGTACGCCGCCTTCCAGGCGCACCGAGATAACGTGCAAATGATCGAATTGCACGCGTAGCGGATTATTTGCGGCGGTGCTTGCGTACGAGCCCATTTGCTGCCGCAGATGATCCATCGTAGGCATAATCCACAACTGGGAAACGAGAGTCCCGAGCAGCATCAAGGCGACCAGAATCGACGCGGGCTGCACCAGCCCTTTCCACGAACGCGCCGCGATCAGCGCCACCGCCAAATAAATCAACGCCGCAATGATCCCCAAAATGTGCAGCTGCCAAATCAATATTGCGACAATGCTTCCGGCGTCATCAGGATTTTTCAGCGTCGTGAACAGCACTCCGGCAGACATGCCGAAGAAAATCATGCTGCCGACCCAGGTGCCTAACGTGAAAACCTTCAGGAAACGCCAGAGCGTGCTCATCGCCTTTTCCGTTAAAATGGAGTTTCGTTCTCGGGCGCGATAATACGCCCGCGCGAGGCAATCTCAAAGAATTTCGGGCGTGTGATGGTGGGCGATCAAGGACTTGAACCTTGGACCTCTCCCGTGTGAGGGGAGCGCTCTAACCAACTGAGCTAATCGCCCGCGTCAAATATTATCGCACAGGATTATCGCACAAAAGGGTACACAAATTGGAGACCATGGTCACCGCGACGAACTCGCAGCTTGCGCAAATTCAGCAAACGATTGGGCGCGTCATCAAGGGCAAGGAAGAAGTGATCCAACTGGCGTTGGTGACGCTGCTGGCGCGCGGGCACTTGCTGATTGAAGACGTTCCCGGCACGGGCAAAACTACGCTGGCGCACACGATTGCGCGCGCTTTTCATTGCTCGTTCCAGCGCGTGCAATTCACTTCAGACATGCTGCCGAGCGACGTGATCGGCATCAGCGTCTTCAATCCCAAGCGCGAGGAATTCGAGTTCAAGCCGGGGCCGCTGTTCGCAAACATCGTGCTGGCCGACGAAATCAACCGCACCACGCCGAAAACGCAATCCGCGCTGCTGGAAGCGATGAATGAAGCGCAAGTCACGGTGGATAATCATACGCATCCGTTGCCGCATCCGTTCCTCGTGATCGCCACGCAGAATCCCATTGAGCATCACGGGACGTATCCTTTGCCCGAGTCGCAGCTCGACCGTTTTTTGATGCGCATCCGCATGGGCTATCCGGCGCGCGAAAGCGAAAAACAAATTCTCCGCAACAATGGTTCGGCGGCCGTCGAGGAAGTTCCGCCGGTGATGGACGCCGCGGAAGTGTCCGCGATGCAGGACGCGGTGATTCGCGTGCGCGTCGACGACAGCCTGCTCGATTACGCGCTGGAAATTGTGGAACGCACGCGCCAATCGGAGCAGCTGAGCCTCGGCGTCAGTCCGCGCGGCGCCGTGATGCTTCATCGAGGCGCACAGGCTCGCGCTTTCCTTGAAGGCCGCGACTATTGCCTGCCCGACGATTTCAAGAATTTGATCCTGCCGGTCTTTGCGCATCGCGTGGTGGTGAGTTCGCGTCATACCTCGACGCGCAAGAAATCCGAGCAGGCTGAAGCGATTCTCTCCGAAATCATCGACTCCACGCGCGTTCCGCTCTAATCCCATGGCCGCATCGCGAATGTTGAATTGGTGGCGCGAGCGCGACAAGCCCGGCTGGCGCAATTTCGCGGCCGCGATGATCACGCTCGGCCTCGCGCTGCTGCTCGCGCTTTATTCCGCCGCGATGGCGGAAACGGGCCGGACGATTTTCGCCGCACTGTCCGCGCTGCTCGCGCTGATCATGGCCGGATGGGTCGCCGTCGCCATCGTGCCGAAAATGGCGCGCCGCACCAGCCTGCGCTGGCTTCTCTACCAAGTCGATTACCGCCTGACGCGCGAAGGCATCATTTACCTCGCGGCTGTCTTCGTTATCGTTCTCGCGGCGGTCAATACGGGCAACAATCTGCTGTTCATGATTCTCGCTTGTTTGCTGGCGGGGATTTTGATTTCGGGGATTATTTCGCGCGTGGTGCTCACGGGGCTGGAATTGAATGTCGAATTGCCCGAGCACGTTTTCGCGGGGCAGCCGATACTTGCGAGCGTCGAAGTGCGCAACGAAAAAAACATGATGCCCTCGTTTTCGCTCCGCGTGGTCGGCACAGGCGAAAAAACGGGAGCTGAAATCCTCTCGCGCCCAGTTTATTTTCCGTACATTCCGCACGAAAACGCCTCGCGGCAGAAAGTGGAATTGATCTTCCCGCGCCGCGGCGTTTACCGGCAAAGCGCCTTCGGCATTCGCACGAAATTCCCGTTCGGCTTCCTGGAAAAAACGCGCCACGTCGATTCGGCGATGGAGCTCGTCGTTTACCCGCACATCGAGCCCACGGACGAATTCTACGAAATTCTCCCCTTGCTGACGGGAGAGATCGAAACATTGCATCGCGGGCGCGGCCACGACCTCTACTCGATTCGGGACTATTTGCCCACCGACAGCGCGCGTTTCGTTGACTGGAAGG
>DASZCH010000156.1:0-2029 GCA_035943235.1 Candidatus Acidiferrales bacterium | reverse complement strand
GACAGCGGATCGCGACCAGTTTTCTGCCCGGATTTTTCGAGCGCGCGATTGCGGAGACGGTTAACATTTCGGATGGCAAGCAAAAACCCTTGGGAGACACCAAATGGAATGCGCTGCGGCAGGTGGCGTGGCTGCCGGATGGCTCCGGAATCGTGACCGAAGGTAGCTCGAAGGACGATTCGGGAGTTTCATCGCAAGTATGGGAAATCAGCTATCCTGACGGCGCACGACACAAAATCACCAATGATCTAAACTTTTACGCGGACACCAGCATGACGAGCGACGGCTCTAAACTCGTCACCATCCAGGCGGCGTTTCGTTCCAACCTGTGGCTGATGACCGGCAATATCGGCAAACTGGCGAAGGCTGCGCCACGCGACATTTCGCCGGACAGCGACAGGGCGCAGGGCTTTTTTGGAACATCCTGGACGCCGAAAGGGGAAATCATTTTCGGCTATGCCTCGCCGGGACAGATCGGATTGACGAAAATTTCTCCCTCAACAGGAGAATCTCAGGACTTGAACACCGGTTCCGGGCTGGCCGCGGGACCGTCAACGTGCGGGGCCGCTGGATTTTTCGTCTTCATGGCGCGGGGGGGCTTGATGCGCGCGGACAACGACGGCGGAAACCTGAAACAGCTTACACAAGATCCGGTCGAGTTCCCGGTGTGCGCGCCGGACGGCAAGACCGTCTTTTACGATCGCGTCGACAATGGCAAGACTCATCTTTGGCGCATCGGGACGGACGGCCAGGACGCGAAGCAAGTCAGCGACAAGGGTTACACTGAACCCGCTGTTTCGCCCGACGGGGCGCGTGTCGCGGTGTGGAATTTTGCGGATACGCCGAAGCTACAACTCATCATCCTCGATGCGGCGACAGGGGCAGTTCAGGAGACTTATGAACCGGTCAAATCGCTCTCGTTGAGCGAAGGGCAAAACCGCATGGCGTGGGCCGCGGATGGCCGCGGGATCATCTTCATCATCGACAATCCAGTCTCCAATGTATCGAATCTGTGGGAACAGCCGTTGAGCCGACCGGGAAGCCAACCGCAGCCGCCAAAGGAAATCACGAATTTCACCTCTTTGCAGATATGGTCGTTTGCTTTCTCGCAGGACGGAAAACAACTGGTATTGGCGCGCGGCCGTTCATCCGCCGACGCCGTCATGCTCTCGCACTTCCACTAGTTCGCAAAGCGCCTTGAACAGAGGACGGCTGTCCTCGAACTGCCCTTTCTGCCAGTAGTTTCGCCATCATTAATATGTGTAAGCTAGCGGTGAAATTGTGTCGCTGGTTGGAGCTGGAGTCGCGGAGCGCACCGGATGGAATCCGAGCTACGGCGGGTGGGGCAGGGCGAGTGGTGGCTTTGGGTGTCCGCTCTGGTGGTGACGGTGCTTTCGGGGATCGGGTTCCTGCTGACCTCATTTCACTCGCTTTTCCTTCACAACGAACATTTCTTCGAAATTCGGTCGGAGCAAGCCAGGTGGGGGATACTCAGCTTGCTGCTGGTTTTCGACGCATGGCTGGTGTACCGGCAGTTCGTGTTTCGGAGGCAGCGAAGACGGTTCACGGAGCAGGCTGCGGGCCCGCGAGCGGCGACCGAAGAGGCGTATGACCCGCATCGCATGGATCCGGTTACAGGCTTGTACACTCGCGCTTCGGCTGAACAACGGCTGGGGAAAGAAGTGGCGCGCGCGAAGCGGAACAATCTGCCGCTGAGCCTGGTGGCGTTTCATCTGGATGATTTCGCGGAACTTGGTAAACGCTACGGGAGCGAGGCAGGCGAGCTGGCGCTTAAGGAGTTCGCGAACCGTTTGAAGAAGGCGAGTCGCGGGACCGATTTTTGCGTACGTCTTGGGAATGATGATTTCCTGGTGATACTGATCGAATGTAACTTACGGGGCGCGAAAGCCGTTTCTGATCGCGTGGGCTCGGTGGAGATGAAGTGCGGTGGGCAGAAGGTGGCGCTCACGTGCTCGGTTGGATGGATCGACTACAAGCCAGGTGAGGTGCCCTCGGACCTGTTTAAGCG
>DASZCH010000155.1:0-2738 GCA_035943235.1 Candidatus Acidiferrales bacterium | reverse complement strand
CCATATCCCTGGCCAGGCCATAGCGCTGCTGGATGATTCCTTCGAGTTGCTCGCGCCGTCCGTTGATCGTGGTCAGATCGTCATCGGTAAGCTTACCCCACTTCTCTTTGATCTTGCCTTGTGCTTGTTTCCAATTTCCTTCGATGCGGTTCCAGTCCATGGTCGTCACCTCCGAAAATCCGTCCCCCTCGCGAGGGGAAACGTTGCGACGTGCCGGGGAGTACCGACTTAAAGTCGCTCGGTTCAATGGATCGACCAGGAGGTGGGCGCGGAGCCCATTCAGGTTACCCCGCCATCATCGCAGCTCTTCTTTTGCCCCTTTGAGGCTTCTGTCTGTGATCTCGTGGAAAGCCCAAAGCAACTGCGACAGCACAAACACGCAATCAGGTGGCGTTAGGTCATCAAACTCCGCCCTTAGCACTTCCTGGATGCGCTCTAGCGCTTGAACGCACCGCCCCGGGTGTGATCGCATAGACTGGTTCCCCCTGGGCTCATTCTACCACTCGCCGGCCGCCACTGGTTTGCGCGCTGTGCATTTTATCGTGGATAACCTGCCGCGCTTGCCGATCAACGCCCTCATCGTCTGTGCTCACGTCGGAGCGCGGGGCGCCCTTCACCAAGGCTGGCTTCGATGATTGCGCTAGCCGGGGAAGCGGCCAAGCTCCCAGGCTTTCGCCCGCATGTCCGTTTTGGGTTATCAGGCGACGTGGCGGCATGTCCGTCGTACGTCCGCTAAACCCTCGAAAGCGGACTCATCCCGGACATGGTCCGCTGCCCGGCTTGCCGTACAACGAACGCGATCGACCTTCGCACTCTCGACCGGCACGGCGACGCGGCCGTGACGAGCCTCCCCGCATTGTCATGTCGATCATGCCGGCCGAACGCGCCCTTTGCCGACCTCGTGCGGCTATCGCGAACAAGCATCGCGGATGAGATGCGCGAGGAACACAGGTGGCGCGTCCTAGGTGAATAAGGCCGTGCCAGCGCCGTGACCCTGGCCTCCGTGGCGGTGACCATGACGGGATGGAGGGAAGCTGCGTGGCCGCGACATTCGCCGTGGGCCCGCCGGGCGACGAACCGTTAGACCTGTCTACGGGGGAGTAGCGTCTTTGTTATCCGCGCGCTCGTTAGTGGTGCGATCGTTGCGGTATTCCCCGATCGCGCCCAGGATTAGCTTTTTGACATTTTCGATTGTGAGGTCATCGCGTTTCTGAATACCGACGTCCTTGCTGACATTCACCGGGTGTTGAGGCTCCTGCCCTGCAAGGCCGAAACTATCGCCCCTTGTGACGGTGACCGTTCCCCCATGTGGGGCAATAAAATACACGTGGCTATGATGGCCCACCTCGTCCGTTATGCGGAACGCAATCGACGTGGGCCGAAGCGATTTTCCCGTGCGGCCGTACCGCCGAATTTCCACACTGCCACCATGCGGTTCCAACTCATCAGCAGCGGCCTGTAGTTGAGGCAGGACCACATCACTCAAGACTGCGGCGTTTGCGTCGGCTTCCGCCTGCAAACGCTGTTTCTCGGCCGATCCTTGCAGTCGTTGGTCGTGTTCAAGTTTTGCGTCTTTGAACGCATCACCATAGTCTTCATTGCCGCCAATCATATTAAATGCTCCGGAACAGTCGACAAGGTGAGTCGGTAAAGCCGAAGGGTTTCTTCCCGGGCCAGCTTATAGGTGGGCTGCGGCGCTTCCTGCCAAACAGAGAACGACTCTTCGCGAACGTTTCATCGCATTCTCCCCAAGATTTCAAAGATTGGCACCACCCCAACAAGTCTGCCGAGTCTGCGGAACGGAAGTCCGCAGCCTACGAGCCACTAACGAAGACTTTCAATTGGCGCTTTTTGACACGCAATCTGATATCGGACTCCCGGTCCCTTTGGGAACCGCCATAAAAACAAATCCCAAATTGTTAAAAGAATTGGCCTTTGTCTCCGCGGACGGGCCCGCTCCCGTATATACGTCTATATGAGGGCCCTTGATTCGTCCGCCGATGTCTTGCGCGACCGCCATCGAAGAGACGGTTTTACACGCATTCCTCGCGGGTACGTTGAGTAATGTGATGGTGCCGGTGGGTATCGAAGTTGGATCCGTAGCGATCGAGGCGTTTGGCGTGACGGGGATATGATCCGCCCCTTCGTAACTGACTCCCGGTCGGTAAAAGACAGTTGATGGATTGTAGTGGACGGTGTCCCGGTAGGCCTCGTCGGGATGACGGGCGTAGTAAGCGGCCGAGGAACCCTTTATTTGTTTATTCTCGCACTTCAGAACGTCACCAATCATGTTATTGTGCCCACCGTTTGTTCCGGCGAAATTCAAAATCGCACTTTCTATTGAGCCGTCCTTCTTTCTCAAGTTTACGCTCCCGGCACCTTCCAGCATGAAGTTAGAAACATCATAAAGACTTCGGAAATAAGCGATCTTCCGAATTTTCCCATCTAAGGCGCCGTGAGCCATCTGCTCGCGGGTGGGCAGTGCGGAGAAGGTGCCGTCTTTATTGTTAATGCACCAATGGATTGAAAGTTTGGTGACCTCGTCAACTCCGCAGCCCTGCCCCAACTCCGACTTAGGATTTACAAAGTACGTCAAACCCTCGGGCGGCGCATAGATCGGGTACGGGTACACATCCGACGGAGCAGCGGAGGCGTCAACCGCCGTTGGACTATAGTATCCGGTAAACCGCGTCGTTCCCGTCTTAAATTTCCCATCGTTATTCTGGCTGCCGTTGCTC
>DASZCH010000154.1:0-9643 GCA_035943235.1 Candidatus Acidiferrales bacterium | reverse complement strand
TCGTAATGTCCCGCAGCGAAATACTGCTCCATTTGCCGGAAAATCCACGGATTCGTTGCGGCCGTGCGGCCAATCATCACGCCGTCGCATCCGGTCTCCGCGATCATCCGCTCGGCATCCTGAGGAACGCGGATATCGCCGTTGCCAATCACCGGAATTTTCACCGCTTGCTTGACGCGTGCGATGATCGACCAGTCCGCTTGCCCGGAATAGGCTTGCGTGCGCGTTCGCGGATGCACCGCAACGGCTTCTACGCCGATTCCCTCAGCCATCCGCGCGACTTCGACAGCGACGATATTCGCATCGTCCCATCCCGAGCGCATTTTGATGGTCATGGGAATTTTCGCCGCCGCGCGCACCGCGCCGAGCACTTGTTCAAGCTGTTGCAAGTCCCTCAGTAAGCCCGAGCCGCCGCATTTCACAACTTTCTTCGCCGGGCAGCCAAGATTGATATCGATTTGATCGAAGCCGAGGTCCTCGACGAGGGCCGCGGCCGTCGCCATCACTTCCGGATTAGCTCCGAAAAGCTGTGCCGCAATCGGGTGCTCATCCTGATCGAAGTAAAGATACCGCAGAGTTTTCGCGGCGCTGCGCGTGACGCCTTCGGCGCTGGTGAACTCCGTCATGATTAGCCCGCATCCGCTCAGGCCACGGATTACGCGGCGAAAAATCGTGTCTGTGACGCCGGCCATCGGCGCGAGCAGCGTGGCGGGGCGAATCGAGAGATCGCGGATTTTCAGTTCGGGGGGAAACATGGGGTTACAAGGAAGTCTTGCCTGCCAACGAGACGCTCACCGGTTCTTCCGTCGCCGTCGCGTTCGCTGCATCCTTAGGGGCCGGGCGGAGTCCATTCATATCGGCTCCGTTTTTCTTCGCCGCCGCCATTTGCGCGAGCAGCGCCTCCATCGAGCCGTCAAAAAAATTCTCGACTACCTGCGCAACCGCGTGCGCTCGCGCGTCTTCCTTGCTCAGATTCGCGCGATATTTCCACGCGCGGCCGGTACGCTGACGCTCGACAATTCCCTTCTGCGCCAAACGATCCATGATGGTCATGATGGTTGTATAGGCGCGGGGGCGGCGCGGAGCCAGGCTCTCACGAATCTCCCGCACCGTGCCTTCGCCCAGAAGCCACAGCGCCGTCATGCAATCCAATTCGAGAGGAGCAAGCTCGAGCAGCGAACGCCGCCGCGCATTTTGGCCGTTCGGCTTTACATTGCCGGGATTGGGCGCACCGTTCATCCTGATTTCTTCACCGTTTCCGGCGTCTGTGTTCCAAACAGGCCGCCGCTTGGTTTTTGTTCGCG
Source organism: Candidatus Acidiferrales bacterium (assembly GCA_035943235.1). GTDB lineage: Bacteria > Acidobacteriota > Terriglobia > Acidiferrales > UBA7541 > DAHUXN01. The sequence continues at coordinate 8,339 of DASZCH010000154.1, read as the reverse complement.
TGGAAGTGGCGCGGGTTTCGGCTTCGGCTCAGTGGGATTTAGATATGCCTGCACATTCAGCAGATTGCGCCGCAATGCAGGATTCCGCACGCTCCAGAGTTCGTCCGGCGCCGTTTGACCCAGCGTTTCGCGCATCGCAGCCATTTTCGAATCGAGATCGTCCAGGTGATGCAGCAGCACGGCTTCGCGCACGGAGGGCAATTTAGGCGAGCCGAATTCGTATTCGCCGTGATGGCTGACGATTAAATGCTCGACGACCGCGGCAAGCGGCTTCGGGAAATCGGGAATCGCATCGATTCTTCTCTGCACCATGCCAAGGCCGATAACAATGTGGCCGAGCAGCTGCCCTTCGGCCGTATAGCCGATGGCGCGCGAATAGAAAAGCTCCTGGGTCTTGCCGATGTCGTGGAGCACGATGCCCGTCAGCAACATGTCTGGGTCCACTTCCGGATAATGCTGGGCGACGTGTTTCGCGAGTCCGCACAGGCTGACGATGTGTTCAAGCAATCCACCCAGATACGCATGGTGCATAGTCATCGCGGCGGGCGCGCACTTCAGCTTCGCCGCGCATTCGGGATCATCCACGAAAGACGTCAGGAGTTTCAGAAGCCAGGGATTCTTGACCGCGGCGATTTCGCCGCGCAACTGCGCGAAGAGCTCCTCCACGTCACATTTCGTGTGCGGAAGGAAGTCGTCGAGGACGTAATCCGTTTCGACGGCGATCAAAATCTGCTCGATCGTGAGCTCTTTGGCGTTGTTGTAGAGCTTCACGCGGCCGCGCACGCGCACAATGTCCTCGCAGGCGAACGTCTCCAACAAGCCGGTATAGTTATCCCACATTTTTGCTTCGATTGTTCCAGTGCGGTCGGCCAGAGCGACGCGAAGCCAGGATTTTCCCGTGCGCGCCGAAGTGCGTATTTCCTTTTCACGGACCAGAAACAGCGTGGCGACCATCTGGCCGTCCTGGAAATCCGCAATGAAGGCGGACTTCACTGCTGGTCGTCCGTATCTTTCGCTTTGTCGTCCTTTTTCTTTTTCGCCTTGGTCCCTTCGGGGGAATACGGGACTTCCTGAATCACGCTGTTGCCGGAAACGCCGCCGGAGTCCGTGTACCCAGCCTTCACCACGACGTAACTGTCTTTGCGCAGTTGCGTCAAAAATTTCCGCATGGCGGGCTGAATTTTCTGCTGATAAAGAGCGTTTTCCACCTCTTGTTCGACGTTGCTCAGCGGCTGCAGGCCTGCGTCAAAATGCTGGTTAACGCGGATGATTTGGATGCCATTCGAAGCCGGGATGATATCGGTGATGTCGCCTTTCTTCAGACTGAATACCAGCTTCTCCAAATCCGGAGTTAATTGGCCGCGCTTGTAACTCCCCAGCTCGCCTCCCTGCGTTGAAGTCGGTCCTTCGGAGAATCGCTTGGCAAGTGCGGCGAAATCATCTCCACTCTTCAACCGCTTCAGAACGCCTTCCGCCTTTTGTTGAATCAGAGCTACTTGCTGCGGCGTTTTGTTCTCTGTGCTGAAGAAAATCACGGAGATGTCAACTCCCTCGGGCTTGACGAACTCGTTCTTGTGCGCCTCATAGTATTTCTGCACTTCGCCGGTGCCGATGCGGACCGTCGAACCAACCTCTTCCGAAATCACGCGCTGGGTCAGTATCTTGTTGCGAAACTGGTCCTTGTAATCCTCCCAGCTAATTCCTTGTGATTCGACGGCCTTCTGGAGCGCGTCCATGCTCGGCAGCTTGTTTTCCTGGCGGACAGCATCAAGCTCTTTCACCACATCCGTCTCCACGCTGATATTCATATCCTTGGCGCGCTGCACCAGCAGCGATTGGTCGATCAAGTCGCGGAGCAGATTCTTTTTCTCGTCCGCCACCAGTTCGTTGATCTTCTCAGGTGTGCATCCCTGGCAATCCTGCTGAGCTTCCTGCTGAAGCGAATTTTCAGCCTTTTGATAGTCTGACATGGTGATCATGTCGTTGTTCACGCGGGCGATGATTTGCTCGACGATCGTCCCGCTGGCGTGCAGAAAAGCGGGAAAGAAAAACACAATTACGGCGGCGGAAAACACCACGGATAATTTTCTCATTGTGCCTCGAATTCTATCGCTACGTTTGTAGTTCAAGCAACACGTTTCTTATGCCTTCCGCAATTCCTTCCGGCTGGCGTTTCCATTCCACCCACAGCGTTCCGGCCGGATCGAGCCGCATATCCTTGCGCGAACGGATGAGTTTCACCAGCTCTTCTGGACGCACAGAAGTGTCCGGATGCCAGCGAATCGCAATGCGCTCGCCGCGGCGGTCAATCGACGCCACCGACAATTTCTCGGCGAGTGCCTTGAGCAGCGCGTATTCCAGGAGGTTTTCCACCGCTCGCGGCGGCGGCCCGAAACGATCGCGCAATTCCGCCAGCACTTCCTGCCGCGTCTCCTCGGAAGCAACGCCGGCAATTCGCTTGTAAACCCGGAGGCGCGAGCTTTCATTTTCGATGTAATCCGCAGGGATTCGGATGTCCAATCCCAGGTTGAGAGTGGCGCGACGCTCGCTCCGCACCACTTCGCCTTTGCGCTCGGCAACGGCACGTTCGAGCATCTGACAATACAGATCGAAGCCGACCGATTCAATGTGGCCGTGCTGCTCGCTTCCCAAAATATTTCCAGCGCCGCGCAATTCCAGGTCGAGCGCGGCAATACGGAAGCCGGCGCCCAAATCGCTGAATTCTTTCAGCGCGGCGAGCCGTTGACGCGCGATTCCTGAGAGCGAGCCTTCCGGCGGGACGAGCAAGTAGGCATAAGCACGCTGCGTCGAGCGCCCCACGCGTCCACGTAACTGGTACAGCTCCGCCAGACCGAAGCGATCCGCGCGGTTGATGACAATCGTGTTGGCGCGCGGAATATCCAGGCCGTTTTCGATGATGGTTGTCGCCACTAGCACGTCGGCTTCGTGGCGAATGAACTTCATCATCACTTTGCTCAGCTCGCCCTCGCTCATCTGCCCGTGGCCAACCACCACGCGCGCCTTCGGAACGAGCTCTTTAATCATCACCGCGAGCGAGGCAATCGATTCCACCCGGTTGTGAACGAAAAACACCTGGCCGTCGCGCTCGATTTCCTCGGAAATGGCGCGGCGAATGAGCGCCGTGTCAAACGGAGCAACGACTGTTTGAATCGCGAGCCGATCCTTGGGCGGAGTCTCGATCACAGACATGTCGCGCAAACCGACGAGCGACATGTGCAAGGTGCGCGGAATAGGAGTCGCGGACATGGTGAGCACGTCCACGTTTTTGCGCATCTCCTTGATGCGCTCCTTGTGGGCGACACCGAAGCGCTGCTCTTCATCCACGACGAGAAGGCCGAGGTCCTGGAATTTTACGTCTTTCGAGAGAAGCCGGTGCGTGCCGATGACGATGTCGATTTTCCCAGCTTCCAGGCCGGCAAGGATTTGTTTCTGCTCGCGCGGGTTTTGAAACCGGCTGAGCATGGCAATGCGTATGGGGAACGCGGCAAAGCGACGCCGAAAAGTATCGTGATGTTGATACGCCAGGACGGTTGTGGGCGCGAGGATGGCCGCCTGTTTTGAGTCCGCCACGGCTTTGAACGCCGCGCGCATCGCAACTTCCGTCTTGCCGTAGCCCACATCGCCGCAGAGCAGCCGGTCCATGGGCTGGGCGCTTTCGAGATCGCGTTTGACGTCAATGATGGCGCGATCCTGATCGGCCGTTTCCTGAAATTCGAAGGCGTCCTCAAATTCCTTTTGCCAGGGCGTGTCCGCGGGAAACGAGTGCCCTTCGACGGACTTGCGTTCGGCGTAAAGCTTCAACAATTGCTGCGCCATGTCGTTAACGGATTTGCGCACGCGGGACTTGCGCGCTTCCCATGCTTGCGCACCCAGCCGGTCCAGCCGCGGCTCAGCGCCGCCAAGCGATTGGTATTTCTGCACCAGGTCAAGGCGCGTGAGGGGAACGTATACCTTGGCGTCTTCCGCATATTCGAGCAGAAGAAACTCGCCGTTCACGCTGTCCACGCTCACTTGCCGTAATCCCTGGAAGCGGCCGATGCCGTGATCGACGTGAACCACGAAATCGCCCGGCTTCAAGTCCGAAAAATCGCTGAAAAAACCGGCAGTCTTCGGACGGCCGCGCGGCCGCGCTGGCGTTGCGGCGGTTTCAAATAGATCGGAATTTCCAAATAGCGAAAGTTTCGCGGAAACGAATTCGACTCCAGCGTCCAGCGGTGCCTTCACCAACACCGCGGCGGGAACGCTGCCCGCGCTCGATTCGTCGGCCAGACGCGACGCGGTCGCGCCCTGACCCAATTCTCCGAGACGGAACGGCAATTCGAATTCGTGGCACAGGTCGGCAAGGCGTTCGAGTTCGCCCGTGCTCGCTGCGCTCAGGAAAATTTGCTCGGCGGAATTCAGGCGGCCTTTCAGTTCGGCCATGAATGCCGCGACGTTGCCGTGGTATCGCGTGGTCGGACGTGTTGGCAAAGTGAATTGAGATTCGCCCGTCTTCTCTACGGCCAATTGCTCGAGACCGAAGAGCGATACCGTCTTCCTGGCACGCTGCCATTCGTCATCGTTCAAAATGTAACCTTCGGGAGGCGCTGCATTCGGCTCTCCGGCGGCCGACTCGGCGAAGCGCGCGCGATATTTCCCGAGAGCTGCGTCGAGCGCGGCGGGCTCGTCCTCGACCACGAGCACGTTGTCGCGCAGACGAAGCAGATTCGATTCGCGCCGGTCGGTGAGGAATGCGCTAAACTCCCAGCCAGGAAAAAATCCGGCGGGGACGTCTGACTCCCGCCGCTCGGAATCTTCGTGACCTGCAATCACTGGTGCGCGGAGGCGTTCGAGTTGTTCAGCGCTGCGTGGGCTGTCCGTCAGCGGCAGCAAAGTGATTCGCTCGACAGGGCTTGTGGAGCGCTGCGTGTCTGTATCGAATTCACGCAGCGATTCCAAAGTGTCGCCGAGAAGCTCGAGGCGAACGGGACGCTCCGCTTCCGGAGGAAACACGTCAAGAATTCCTCCGCGCACCGCGAACTGTCCCGGCATTTCCACCGTTTCGACCGGCTCGTAACCGACGCTCGAGAGGTGCGCGAGCAATTCGTCGCGGGGAACATCTTCGCCACGCGCAAGGGTCAACGCGAGACTTCGATAATATTGCGGCTCACGAAGACGAAGAACCGCAGCCGAGACTGGCGCAATAATCAAATCTGTTTCGCCGCTCGTCAAACGCCACAGCGCTGCCGCGCGCGCCTCGGAAATTTCCGGATGCGGCGATTGATGATCGTACGGCAGAACTTGATGCGAGGGCAGCACCGTGACTTGCGCGTTCGCCCGGCCCAGAGCGCGCAAAAAATAACGAGTCAATGCTTCGAACTCATCGGCCTTCTGATTCGATTCAACGAGAAAAATTGTCTGCTTGGAAAGCGATTGGACTGCGAGCGCAACGAGGAGCGCCTTGGCCGGATCGGTCAGGCCGGTTAACACGACCTCCCGCGAACCACGGCGGAGACGGTCGAAACATTCTTCGACTGCATGCTGGCGTCCCACGCGGGAGAGCAGCTCGCCGACCAGAGGCAGGATCATGATGGAATTTTCAAAATGCTCTCGATGATGGAAGAAGTGGAATAGCCGGGCTCGAGCGGAATTGAGACTACGCGGCCGCCCGCCGCTTCCACTTCCTCGCGGCCCACAATTTCATCCGCGCCCCAGTCGCTTCCCTTCACCAGCACATCGGGCAACACGCGCGCGATGATCTCCCGCGGCGTGGGTTCGTCGAAGAGCACCACATAATCGACCGCCGCAAGCGCCGCGGCGATTTCCGCGCGTTCGTCTTCGGGAATGATAGGACGATTCGGGCCCTTGTTTTCGCGCACGCTGGGGTCACTATTGAGCGCGAGCACGAGAACGTCGCCCAGTTCGCGCGACGATTCGAGCAGGCGGATATGTCCCGGGTGCAGGAGGTCGTAGCATCCGTTCGTGAAGACGACGCGCTGACCGCGAGTTTTCGCCTCGGCTACGCGTCGCATCAATTCGTCTTGCGTTACGACCATGCCCAAATTATTCTCCCCATCGCGAAAGTCGGGCCGTTAATTTAAAGTTGAATTCGTGTTCGTCCGAATTTTAGCACGTGCTGGACATTACGCGTTGGATTGTGGGTACGCTCAGAAACGCTTCCTCATGCGGGTGAGTCAGAATCATCGATGACTGATGCTATACTTCAGTCCAGAAGAATAATTATTCCACTGCGGTGGTGAAGACGAGATGAAACAAATTGCCATAGTCGGCGGCGGCCCTGCCGGTGCGCTCTGCGGCGAAAAGCTTGCCGCGGCTGGATTCCGCGTCACGCTCTTCGATGAGCATCTGGCGTGGGAGAAACCGTGTGGAGGAGGCTTGACGCACAAAGCGATCGAACGATATCCCTTCCTGCTCAACGGTCCGCAAGACAAAAAGGAAATTCATACCGCCGAATTGATTTCCAGCAAAGGGCATCGGGCGCGCTTTGAGATGTCGCGTCCGCTGGTAATTTATTCGCGGGCTGTGCTCAATGGTCTGTTGCTCGAGCGTGCCGTTTCGGCGGGTTGCCGAACAGTACACGCGCGCGTCACTCACGTAGAGACCAGCGCCAAGCACGTAACGCTCACGGCCGGAGGACAGGAACACGCCGCCGATTTCGCCGTCCTTGCGGCAGGCGCGCGAAACCAATTGCTGCCGGATACAACTCCTCTGCGTCCGCAGGACCTGGAAGTCACACTCGGCTATTTCATTCCGGCTCAGGAGGAAACGGTCAAAATAAAATTCCTGGACCGCATGAACGGCTATCTGTGGTCGTTTCCGCGAACGGATCACTTGTCCGTGGGAATTTGCGCGACGATGGCGAAGTATACGACTCCCCGGCTGCGCCGACTTCTCGACGATTTCATACACGAGGAAAAAATCTGCACGCAAGGCGCTCGTTTTTACAGTCACGTGCTGCCTTCGCCGGAACTCGGAACGCTGCGTCATCGCAAAATCGTCGGGGCGAATTGGGCGCTGGCGGGAGACGCCGCGGCCTGCGTGGATCCGATTACAGGCGAGGGGCTCTTTTACGCCCTTCGATCCGGCGATTTGCTCGCGCAGGCGATCGTGGACGGCCAGCCGGAGAGTTATCCCGCCCGTTTGCGAGCGGAGTTTGTGGCGGATCTGGAGATTGCGGCGCGCCTTGTGCGGCTGGTTTTTCGCGGCAGATTTCTGGGCGGCGCGGTCACGACTCGAATGGTCCAATTCGCGCGTCGCAGCGCGACATTTCGCGAATTGTTGCGCGATCTCTTCAGTGGCGCACAGGATTACGCCAGCCTGCGCAAACGGCTCTGGAAACAGTTTGGAATTACGATCACAGAATTTGCGAAAGATTTCTTCCATGCCCCACATCGGCATGAATCCTCGGAACAAGGATCCTTGTGAAAAAACCGAAACCGCGCAAGGGAAAGAAAACCGCGATTAAGTCGAAAACGAAACCGCCTCAGGGGAACATTCCGGGAATCGCCAAGGGCTTGCAATCGAAAATTGAATGCGTCGTGCCATTCGAGTGGACGATCGCTGCATACGATTCCACTTTACCGGCGGTGTTTTCAACTCCGGCAATGATCGGCCTGATGGAGCTCGCCGCCGCCCAAGCGATTCGCCCGCATTTGCCCGCGGGAACCATCAGCGTGGGAACCCGGATTGAGGTCGATCACCTGAAAGCCGTGGGACAGGGCGCGAAGGTCGAGGCAACGGCGCGACTGACCGGAACGCGTGGGAGGTTCCTGGTATTTGACACCGAAGCGCGGGCCGGCGACGTGATCATCGGGCGCGGAAAAGTTTTTCGCGCGATCGTGGTTGCCGGAAACTTTCGTAAGTAACTACAAGAGAATTGTCTCAGGATTCGTAACGTCGCCGCGCAACTCCGCATCCTTCAAAGTTGCGATATCCCACGAAATCAATTCGATCTTGAAACAGCGGTTAATATGCGGAGCGATGCGAGGCGGAACGCGCGCGCGGGGCCGGTGCGGCCGCGCGGGGAACCACGGTCGCCATCTTGCGGATCATGGCAAGCACGAGTTTTTTGTCGTCGTCCGTCAGCGTGGTACTGTATTTCTTGATGTCCGCGAGGAAGCGAATCTCCTCCTCGGAGAGCTCTCCCAGCATTTTCTTGGTTTCGCGATCCTGTGCGGTGTCCGCGCCGGGGAAAAAGTCGGCCAGGCTGATTTCCATGGCTTCGGCGATTTTTGCCAGCGTCTCGAGCGAAGGAACAGTGTGGCCGTTTTCAACGCGCGAAAGGTAACAGCGCAAAAGGCCTGTGCGCCGCTCGATAT
>DASZCH010000153.1:0-5280 GCA_035943235.1 Candidatus Acidiferrales bacterium | reverse complement strand
TCCTCCAGCACCTCGCCATCGCGATTGCCGAGAATGTTAGTGGAGAACCAGCCGTTCAGGCCGATCATGCGCGCCTTGAAGCCGGGCGCCAGGATGGTCTTCATCAGCGTCTGGCCGGTCTTGAAATCCTTGCCGCAGATGGGGACGTTCTTTTATTTCGCGAGTTGGACGAGAGCGGGAAGCTCGGCGGTAAGGTTGGGAGCGCCGTTGGCGAACGGGACGCCCTCCTGGATGGCGGCGTAGGCGTAAAGCATCGAAGGCGCGATGGATTCGTGATTTTCCTTCATGGCGCGCTCGAAATCTTTCAGCGTGGCGTGAACTTTGTCCGGCGTGAGGAAAATTTCCGTTGAGGCGCACCAGACCATCACGGTACGGGCGACTTTGTTTTTCTTTTTGAAGTTGCGAATGTCTTCTCGAAGCTGCTCGGCGAGATCGAATTTATTTTTCGCTTTCTTGACATGCGTGCCGTGGAGCTTTTTCACGTAGTTCTGATCGAAGGCGGCTTTCATGGGGTTGATGTTTTTCAGGAAAGGCTGAACTTCGGCGAGATGGCGCGCGTCGAGGACGCCGGCGTGCGTGGCGGCTTCGTGGGCCGTGTCCGGGAAAATATCCCAGCCGCCGAAAACGATGTCGTTCAAATTCGCGAGCGGAGCGAAGTCGTGAATTTTCGGCGCGCGGCCTTCGGTGCGTTTACCGAGACGAATGGTGCCCATTTGCGTGAGCGAGCCGACGGGAATTGCTTTATTCTTGCGTACAAGTTCGACTCCCGCCATGAAAGTGGTGCTGACCGCGCCCATGCCGGGCGTCAAAACGCCGAGCTTGCCTTTGGCAGGCGCGATGTTACCGGGTTTCCGCATGCAATCTCCTCGAATGAAATGAATTTGAGCGCGAACTATGACTTAGCTAAAAAAGGCGCGCATCAGAAAGACGAAATATGATGCGCGAAGCGGCGTGCATTTGCAATTCGTTTTCTCGGATCAGGCGGGAGGAGAGGCAGTCCGGATTCTCTGTTCGCGCAAGAAACTCCAGACGAAGTTGATGATCAGGATTATCTGCGCAGCAGCGAGCCCCAGCATGCTCAAGGAACAACGTACGAACGCCGACTTGAGCGAATCCCCGGAGGCAGCAAGACTCGCCGCGCCTGTCGCGAAGAAACTGTGATATGCGAAAAATAGCAAGGTGAGGAATCCGAGAGAGGCCCAGAAGTGGAGGTGCGCGAGAAAACGGCTCAGCTGTTTGTGCACGATCCTTGGGTAAACGTAATAGGCGAGTCCGCACGCAGCGAAATAGAGACTCAGAGAGAGCAGGGGAATTCTGTGGCCAATCACGTAATACGTATCGTGGATGTAGAGGTCAAGTGCCGGCCAATTGAGCAGGAAATAGGAGGCGTAGCACGCAATCGCCAACAGAAAGGCAGCGAGCGCAAAAAATAGGATCGAAATGGAATTTCTTGCGCGAAGCATAGAGGAGTCTGCCGGTTAAGTTAGCGCAGTCAAATCAGAATTACAAGTAACCAGGCGATATCGCGGGGCTAATCTTTGGGCGCAGGCGAAGCGGTGGATTTGTTCGACGAGGAGGGTGGCGCGAGAGATTCGATTCCGGATGTTGCGCAGAGAAAAACGTACACACACACTATGCTGATGACGAGAATGGCACCCATAAGATGTCTCCGAAATACATAAGAGGGAAGTGCAACTGGAGGGCCAAAAAACGGGGATTTTGCGGCGTTGATTTCAGGGCAGTAAGAGAATCGTACTAGGAAAGAAGTTTGCGCGAAAGATGACAGTGTCCCCGGGAGCATACAATCGTGCGGGAAAATCCGCGGCAAAAATGTGAAAAATGCTGCATCGCCGCGACGGAAGACGAAAAAGTCAGAAGCGGAACACGATGCCGACCGTCGGTGCAGAGTTGTGAGTGAAGCCGCTTGGAGTCGAGCGAAACCCCAGTTGTGGAAACTGAAAAAGCCAATCCCTGTATTCTGCTCGCGCGGCCCAATGACGCGAGAATACGTAGTCAAATCCACCACCGAAGTTCGCGGCGAAAGGGCTGCCGTTCGTGGGCGTGCTAAAGAGATTATGAAAAATCACGACGCCGAGTCCGGCTGTCAGGAAGGGCCGCAACCGCGCGATTGTAGGAAGCGAGCGGACGTAATTACCTGCGAAAAAGCTTACCCGCATTGGATCAAAGCCGCTGAAGGTTCCGCAGTTTGGATTGCATGCCGTTGTAGTTAGAAGGTCGCTCGGGCTATAGGAATAACTCACTTCGAGTGCCTCATGGCGGTCAAACCGAAACCGCATGCCTGCAAACAGGCGGCCAGTTGTGCGCAGAGATTCCCGCGTCGTTATGGTAGGAAAGGGCGGCGGGGCTAAGCCCGTTGGAGTGAACTCTGTTTCATTCGACAGCGATGCGCCACCCTCTGCGAAAAACTCCACACGATGCATGGGACTCTGTGCAGAAGCTTCCATGGAAGCGAACAAAACGAGGCTCACGACTGCGGACGTAGATAGAAGTGCTATGGGCAGACACTTCCGCACGGAATCTCCTTCGTTTGGCGCGCCGGACGCACAGATTCCGCAAACTTCCCGCGACTGACCGCGGATGCAATTCACGAGATGGTATTCGGCAAGGCGGCCGCGTGCCATCCAGCCGGTTAATATATCTAGAACTATTACGTATCGCAAGTTGTACGTCGCGCGAAAATCGCGCCCGGATTGTGGAGCCTTGTCGCCCGCGGGGGTTTCGATCAATTTGCGAATAAGGATGGAGGAATGAGGATGGAGCGAAGAGTTCGCGCGGATGGTACGCGCGAAAGGAAGATGACTCTCAAGGCCTATTCTGATGTCGGAGCTGAAGCCTCGCCGCCTTGTCGGGCAAGCGGGAGAAAGGCTTCGATCTCCTGAGAACCGGGCACGGGGTGGGGCTGCCGCGATTGGAAACGGGCGAGGGCCCACGAGCCTCCCCAGAGAGCGAGGACGATGAATACGCCGGCCCACTCGTCGGGGTCTTTCGGTCCGCGTCCACCGTAAAGACCGAAAAGAGTCCTGGGGATATGAAGCGTCAAGACCCAGAGCGCGAACATCAAGCCGAGGCAGGTGGCGGCCCAACGCATCAGGAAATTCGTGGCGATGCTTATGCCGGCAGCGATAAATCCAACTCCGAAGAACGCCATCCAGAACATGTGCCAGGGAATCCAAGTCGGAATCAGCGTCCCGATGGCAGCGAGAGCGAGGAAATGGTCCACTCCGAAGACGATTAAAGACAGCCCCAGCAAATAGCGACTCGCGCGCGCAAGCCAACTCGGCATCGCGGCGCGGCCCGGCAAAAGCCAGGCGAGACAGGCGAGCGCGAGAGGTTCAAACACATTGGTTCGCAGTCCCATGCTTCCCGGCATCGAGGCGTTTTTCGGCACTTCCAGGATCAGCGTGCACAGAAAGAAGAGACAGCCCAGAGTCAGCGTGGAAGTTCGCAGCGTGCGCTTGAATAGAAGGCCCGCGCCGCAGATGGCCAGAAGCGCACAGAACAAATAGGCCAGCCACGGAATCGTGGGCAGGTAGGGGAAAACTGGGATGACAGGGAAACGAGGGTGGACTGGCCGGGCATACAAGAAAATTGCTCTGTGCGCGCAGATAATTGCCTCGATGCCCAAGCCGATGTTTGCAAGTGCGAAGATGGGCAGGCCCAGGCCGAGCAGAGCGTTTGTGGCGCGTTCGAGTTGCGTTGTTTGCGTGGAGGCTGGCGTGGACATTTTCGTTTTCTCGGGAGTGTCACACTAGTCCCGGCGCGCGTTGAATGTCAAGAAACTCAGCGGAGCGCAACGCTAACAACTGAGCTACGACATTGCAGGCAAGAGCCGCAGACTCTGAGCCGCGAGGGTCTGCGTTACACAGACAAAAGCGGAAGCTTAGGCAGAGACGAAGGAGACAGCTAGAGCTTGCGGATGTGGACGGAGCCAAAGCCGGTGTCGATGTTGACGGGCGGGCCGCCGGAGCCGATTTGACCGTTGATAGAGGAGTGGCTGTGCGTGTCGGTGATGGTGATAGGGAAATCGCAGGAGACGTGGCCGAAGCCGGTGCGCGCTTCGAGGTTTGCATTCAGATCAGGAGGAAGAGTCACGTTGATGTGGCCGAATCCGGAAGACAGGCGCCAATCGCGCGCGATGTGGGAACCAGAGCGGGCTTCAGCGGTGATGCTGCCGAAACCTGTGCGCAACGAGAGCGATTCGAAGCGGCCGGTGGCGTCGATGTCGCCGAAGCCCGTGTCGGCGTCGACGTGACCGTCGAAGTTGAGGACGTGAACGTGGCCGAAGCCGGTGCGGAGAGCGAGCCGCGAGCCGGCAGGGACTTCGAGATCGATAGTGACGGAAGCGTTGTGATGAAAGAAATGGAAGTGTTCATCAGGGACGCGGATACGGAGCTCGATGCCGTTGGAATCTTGCGTCGAGGAAATTTCGACTTCGGATTCGGAGATCCGCCAGTAGGCGGTGGTAACGCTGGCGTGAATCGAGTTGCCGGAGATTTGCGTGACGTGGACGCTGCCGCGATCGGCGTTGAGGCGCAGTTCGGCGGCGGGTGAAACAGTCCAGGTTTTGGACCATTGATGATCGGATTGCGAGTCATCGCGGGCAGCCGCGCGAGGATTTGCGTGGGCAGCAGGGATGGAACAGAAGGCGGCGAGAGCCGCGACTGAAATCAACGTCTGAAATATCTCGCGCATGAAATCCTCCAGTGCGCAGCGGGTTACATCTTTTCGATGTGGATCGATCCGTCGCCGGTGTGGACCATTAGCGGCGGTCCGCCGGAGCCAATTTTGCCACGAACCGTTGAACGCGAAATGGTGCCGGAAACAGTGACCGAAAAGCCGTCAAGAGAAATGCTGCCGTCGCCGGTGTGCGCGTCGAGATCGGCGTTCAAGCCGTCAGGAAGCCGGACCGTGACGCTGCCGTCGCCCGAGCGCAGTGACCAGCCATCTTGGATTTTCGAGCCGGAGGCGGCTTCCGCGGTCACGCTGCCGTCGCCGGATTCGAGCGTGAGTTTATCGAAGCGGCCGCGAACGGTGATGTGGCCGTCGCCGGAATCGGCGTGGAGAGCTCCATCGCAGTCATCGGCGTTGATATGACCGTCGCCGGAATGGAGGCGGACTTCGCCCTTCATTCCGTGGGCTTCAATGCTGCCGTCGCCAGTGGAGATGCGCAGTTTGCCGTTGAACGCCTGTGAAGTCACGCTGCCGTCGCCGGTCTCCACGTCGAAGTCAGCGTCGCGCGGGACGTGCAGCTCGATGCGG
>DASZCH010000152.1:0-3676 GCA_035943235.1 Candidatus Acidiferrales bacterium | reverse complement strand
AACCAGCTCGGATACTTCGACACCATCAAGAAAGAAAACGCAGATCTCAAGCGCGATCTTAAGGCGGGCACGGTGGACATTACCCTCAAGGTGAAAGAAAAGGGTAAGCAGTCTATCAGCTTTTCAGGCGGCGTCAGCGGCCTTGCCGGCAGTTTCCTAAGCCTGGCGTACCAGACCAATAATTTTCTTGGATTGGGCGAGACGTTGACGTTCTCGACTCAATTCGGCAGCATCCAGCGCAATATCCTGTTCGGTTTTACGGAACCGTATCTTTTCGATCGCCCGATTTCGACTGGCTTTACGGTTTTTTCCAATAAATTCAATTTCAACCAGCAAAAAGAACTCTCGATTCTGGTGGGCCAGAACATTGCCATCAACCCCGCGCTCGCGCAAAATTACAGCCAGAACAGCAAGGGCTTCACTCTTTTCGCCAGTTACCCGCTGCACCGGTTTGCGTTCGCGCGGCTGGGAGTCACGTACGGCTGGACTAAGAGCGACATAACAACGTTCAGCCAAGCGTCCCAGTTGCTGTTTCAATCTCTGCAGTTCAGCAGCCTCGAGGGATCCTCGGCGCTCAACGGAATCGTCTCCAGCAAAATCAGTCCGTCGATCAGTTACAACACCGTGAATGACCAATTGAATCCGACGGCAGGCAAAAGCCTTTCCTATTCGCTCGGATTTGAAGGCGGCCCGTTGCGCGGCAACGTGGACGCCATCCAGAATATCTTCCAGATGACTTATTTTCATCCCACTTATCACAAGCGCAACGTAATCGGCATGCGCATCCAGGCAGCATGGGCGACGGGTTACAACGGCAGGGTAATTCCGCCTTATGAGCGCTTCTATATCGGCGGTGAAGACACAGTTCGAGGCTTCGACTTTTTCAACATCTCGCCGTGGACATTTATCCCCGCCTCCGTGAACACAAATATCAGTTTCGTCAATCCGACGATCTTGAATTCGACGGGTGGCCCGACAGTGCAAACAATCACTGTCCCCGTTCTGCAATACTTCGCCACGCGGCCGGGTGGAGACTTCCAAAGCGTTGGCAATTTCGAGTACCGGATACCGATTGCCGGCCCGGTAAGCATGGACCTTTTCGCGGATGTAGGCATCGACGGAATCTTGCGGCCAAGTCAACTGCGGCTGGACCCTGCAGCTATCCAGCAGTTGGACTCCGAATTCCCCAACGCGCTCTTCCCGAATACTACCCTGTCACAGACACTTTCGGTTGTCCCGGGAACGAATTTCAAGCCGCGAACTTCGACGGGAATCGAATTTGTGGTGTTCCTGCCGATTGTGCGCGCGCCGTTCCGTTTCTATTATGCTTACAATCCGACGCGGCTGAATCAGACGATTGAGGGTCCGCGGGGCGCGTACTTTATCAGTCCTGAGCAGATGGCCGCGCTGCCGCCGGGAGTCCTGCAGTCGCAGATCATTCCGACCCTGAATAATATTTTGAACCAGCAGATTCAAAGATTTCCAACCGGGCTGGTGGAACCGCGCAGCACATTCCGATTCACGATCGCGCGAACGTTCTGAGGTATGGAGACGGGCGAAGCGGGTGTCCTATAGACATGGACAGAGATTTTGGAGGACGTGGATGAGATCCGGTAAGTTGGGAATAATTCTGATCGTGGCTGGAATCATAGCGGGTTGCGGCGGCGGCGCTTCGACGCCCGTGACTGTCACGCTGGCGCCGGTCAACCAGACCGTTGTGCTCGCCGGCACCCAACAATTTAATGCCTCGGTGGTTGGTGAGTCCAACACCACAATTACCTGGGACGTTTGCAATCAGGCGCCGGCGAGTAATGCCACGGGCAGCTCCACGGTTAGCGGCATCACGATGCCGACCGGCTGCGTGACGGGCGGAAACGCAACTCTCGGCACTGTAAGCACCACAGGCCTTTACACCGCACCGGCGAATCTGCCAAGCCCTCCTGTGGTCAGCATTGTTGCGATCAGCCAGGCAGATACATCCGTCTTTGCCATCACGAATGTCAGTCTCGATACGGGAGTTCGCGTTTCCGTTACTCCGGCGAACGTGTCGATTGGCACGACGGAACAATTTCAATTCACCGCAACTGTTTCCGGAAACTCGAATACGGCAGTGAATTGGTCGGTAAATCAAATTGCAAACGGTGATTCAACCGTGGGAACGATCACGCCTACCGCATGCACCGTGAGTATGCCCATAACTCCGACTCCGCCGAACCCGACGGCGCCCGGCACGAGTGTCGCTTGCTATACCGCGCCTCCATCGACCCAGAGCGGCGTCACCGTAACGGCGACTTCGGCCGCTGATTCCAGACAATTCAGCTCCGCGACGGTTAGCGTGATTGCCGCCAACGATCCCAGCTTCAGCGCGATTCCGCTCGAGCCGAACAGCGCCGTCGAGGGGCTGTTCCAGCAAGACGTTTATTTGTTCGGCAAGAATTTCTTCTCGACGAACCAGATTCTAGTGAATGGCGCGCCCGTGCCGACTACCTTTCTCGGCGCGGGCACTTTGCGCGCCACCATTCCGTCTGCCTTTTTCGCCGGCCCGGCTCCCACCTCTCTGTCGATCACCGTGGAGCGGCAAAACGGGGACACCAGCCAGCCGGCCACTTTGAGTGTTCAGCCAACGCGCCCAGCGGTTATCGCCTCTCTTCCGGAGAGTTTTTCTCCATCGACGGTTTCAGGCACACTCAGTTTGAATGGCGGATACTTTTCATCGTCGACGCTGGTGACGTCAGGGAGCCAAAGTCTTCTCGCCACTCCAGTGAGCAGCCGCCAGTTGCAGGTCACATTGTCGTCGCCTGGATTTTCCTTTTCCACGCCCGGACTCTTCCCGATACTCGTGCAAAACAGCGACGTACCGAGCGGCTCGCCGGCATCTGCTTCGGTAAATGTTGCGATCACTCCATCGGCGACGAACATTCCTGCGGCACCGAATCCGCCGATCGCGGTGGGCACGCAACCAATGGCGGTGGCGATTGATTCCGCGCTGGGCACGGCGGTCGTGGTGGACCATGGCGCGAGTGGGAGCGCGGGCGCAGTGACTCTCCTGGACATTGATACGAACACAGCAGGCGCCACGCTCACGGTGGGAAATGCTCCGACGAGTGTTGCCGTGGATGATCTTTTGCACTTGGCGGCAGTGGTCAACAGCGCCGATAACACACTCTCCATAGTCAATCTTCAGACTCAGGCCGTTACACCATTTTCATTGCCCAGCAATCCGACGGGAACGACACCCGCGCCATCGCCGTACTCCGTGGGTGTAAATCCGCTGACGCATCGCGCGGTGGTCGCCTACTCGAACACAAATATTGCCGCGATAGTTGATCTGTCCACGAATCCGCCCAATCTGGTGTGCGTGGTCGGAGGTTCCAATGCGAGCATGGCGAATAATTGCGCGGTTACGCCGAACACCAACACGCGTCCGGTGAGCACCGGGCCGACGCCTTCTATTGCTGTCGAGCCAAAATTGAACTGGGCCATTGTAACGCCGGGTGGTTCCGGCTCCGTTTCGATCATAGATATGGGAGCTCCGGCGACAGCGACTCAGGTGGCGCGCATTCCCAACGTGATTGTGTCTGCCACACTGTCGACAAGCGTCCAGGGCGTCGCCATCAACACGGAGACTGAAGAGGCTCTGCTAACCGATCCCAACCGGGCATCCCTAACGCTATTC
>DASZCH010000151.1:0-58511 GCA_035943235.1 Candidatus Acidiferrales bacterium | reverse complement strand
GCATTGAGGTTGCCGACGGGCTGGACGCGGCGCACGCGCAGTCCATCATCCACCGCGACATCAAGCCCGCGAATATTTTCATTACCACACGCGGCCACGCAAAGATTCTTGATTTCGGCTTGGCAAAAGTTGTTGAAAGTTTGGAGGGGGCGACGCGAGGAATCGGGGGAGCAACGATCGACAGTGCAAGCGAGCATCTCACGAGTCCAGGCATTGCCGTCGGGACCATCGCCTACATGTCACCCGAGCAGACCCGCGGAGAACTTCTTGATGCGCGCACCGACCTATTTTCCTTTGGCGCAGTGCTCTACGAAATGGCCACTGGCCGAATGCCGTTCAACGGGAACACGTCCGCGATCCTTCATGATGCAATTCTGAATCGCGCGCCCGTTCCGCCCGTGCGCTTGAATCCGGAAGTCCCCCTCAAGCTCGAAGAAATTATCGACAAAGCTCTCGAAAAAGACCCTAAGCTTCGCTACCAACATGCATCGGAATTGCGCACGGATTTGACCCGGCTAAAACGCGACACCGACTCATCTCGGCGCATTCCGTCAGAATCCAGATCGGCAAATTCCACAGCCGCGGCTTCCTCATCGATGGTAACTGGCGCAGGCGTAAGCGCAGGAAGCGTTCCTCCCGCGGAGCCAACGTCGGTGGCCGGCACTCTTTCCAGTTCTTCTAGTGTCTCTGCGATCGCCCGTGAGCACAAACTTAGCATCTCCGCAATTCTCCTAATCGCTCTGGTTCTCATAGCCGCTGCCGGATACGGAATTTACACGTTCGTGAATCGGACCCAACCCACTCCTTTTCAAAATTTCACGATCGAACAAATTGTCAGGGCGGGCAAAGCGGGTGATGTGGCGCTGTCTCCGGACGGAAAATATCTTTTGCTCGTCTATTTTGATGACAAGAACCTTTCAAGCCTCAGGCTGCGGAATATAGCCACTTCGAGCGATACTCAGGTTGTTGCGCCGGATCCCTTGCGCATCGCAACTCCCACATTCTCACCCGATGGAAATTACATTTATTTTCGGAAACAACTGAACGTCAACAGAAGACTGAACAATTTGTACCGTGTCCCCGTGCTCGGCGGCACGCCGGAGGAAATCGCGCGCGACATTGACAGCAGCATTACGTTCTCTCCCGGCGGAAAACGTATTGCCTACGCTCGAAGTAATGATCCGGAAATGGGGAAGTGGCGGTTGCTTTCCGCAACTGTGGATGGAAGTGACGAAAAGGTGCTGTCCACCGCCGCTTTCGACTCTCACCGTCAGCTTAATACTTTTCACCTAAGCTGGTCTCCGGACGGAGATCGAATCGCCTTCAGCGTCGTCCAGCAAGACCCGCTTTCCGGGGGGCTCGAGGTATTCGATCTCCCGAGCGGCCAGTCGAAACTATTCGCCACGGCGAAGTACCGGGTATTCAGCGATATGGCTTGGCTGCCGGACAGTCAGGGACTTCTTGTGAACTACTTCGATGTTCGACAGCCAGGCCCCCGCGCGCAAATTGGATTTATGTCCTACCCGGAGGGGAAATTCCATCCGGTTACCAATGATGCGAATGTTTATCTTGGCGTAAGCGTATCGTCCGACGGCAGGAGCGCCCTCACCGTATCATTCAAAAATGACCGGAATGTATATGTCGCGCAAGACGCCGGGCAGCCGGAGGGAGTTCTCAATCCGTTGTTCCGGGAAGGGTTTAATTTTGGTTCACTCACGTCAGGTTGGGGAGATAACGGCAAGTTTCTTATCGGCGAGGGCAACAAGCTTGTGCGAATCTCTCCGGATGGCAAGGATCCGTTAACGCTCGCGACGTTGAGTGGCACTTTCGACTCCGCAACGGCCTGCGCTGACGGGCGTTACATCGTGTTCATTTGGATCAATCGCGATGGCGCAGGCGGAACCGCTCTCGCGCGCATGGATGCGGATGGCTCAAATTTGCAGGCCCTCACGAATACTGATGAGGCCCGCAATTTCTTGTGCTCTCCGGATGGCAAGTGGCTCTATTTCCAGACTAAGGTGGATCCGTGGATTCATCGAATTTCAATCAATGGCGGTGCCTCGCAGCAGGTGCCCGGGACAGTCGTTCCCCATGTTCAGTTCGGGAGGACCCCAACCGCTATCTCCCCCGATGGCAAGCTCCTGCTTTTTGCCTTTACTATCATGGACACAGCCAAGAGGAAGGAGTATGGACAGTCCGCAATTGTGGATTTGGATGGAGGAGCCGACGTGCCTCCGCGCTTACTTCCCGTGGACCCACCGTTGCTCTCGTTTTGGAAATTTGCCCCCGATGGAAAATTTATTGTCTCCGTGGTTGCCGAGAATGGAACGCAGAATCTTTGGTGGCAGCCGGTGGATGGCTCGAAGGGGCGTCAAATTACTCAGTTCGATTCAGGCGAAACGATGTTGGGTGTGAAGTTTACTCCGGATGGGAAATCTGTCGTGGCAGCGACATTTCTCAAAGGCGTGTTGAGTCTATGGTCGGTGCCGCTTGATGGTTCCAGAGCTAGTCAGACGACGAGTTTCGCTTCACTGGGTGTCATCGACCCAAGGTGGTTGGGGTGGTCTTCGGATGGCAAGAACCTGGCCCTTTTCGGGCTTAAGCGGAGTTCAGACATCGTGATGATCCATGACATCAGTGCCTCCTCTCGCTGATCCGCACTATCCACCGCTACTCGCCAAAACATCTCTGAGTGAAGCGTTTATTGTCGTTGTTCACGCCACCCTCTTGACTCAAACGTCTTGACCAAGAGAGGCACCGGACTGAGTTCTGACTAGGACAAAGCGGATTTAATGGGGTCGATAAACGGAAGTGTGGCTTTCCAGGTCCGAAACATCGCGTCTAACGTTCCGAGCAAGTGACAAGACCACATGCTCGTAGCCGGGCCGGGAATGGGCACGATCTTTCCGTGGCCACGCACCGTCACCCGCTCCGGATACGCCTTCGTCACTGCCAGAGTTTTCAAGATCGCAGATAATTGCCGTGAGGAAAGACGTTCTTCGCCCGCTGATAGCCGATCCTCCACGCGGCGGATCATGTCCGTAAATCGTTCTTCATCGAAAGGCTTCAACAATAGTCCAATGCATGGACCGCAAACGCCCGAACTGCATATTGATCGTAAGCCGTCGTGAAAGCCACAACCGGCATTTGTACCGCCTTGATTCGCTTCAGCACTGCGAATCCGTCCAGCTCGGGCATTTGGATATCCAGGAGCAAAAAATCCGGTTGGAATTTCGTAACAACAGACAGCGCAGATTCCCAGTGTGAAAACGGTGCGGCCACGAGTCGCCCGGATTACTTCGCGGCGGCGCTTGAATTCTGCATGGCGGCGGCTTTGCGGGCGACCAATTCCATTCCATGCTGATGGGCCGCGCGAGCCAGTCCAGCGAGGCCGGCGCGGGCGCCAGAAGGATTTTCGTGCAGAGCGATCTCAGCAGAGGCGAGGCGAGCGTCGCATTCCAACGCGAAGTAGCCAAGATGGCGGGCGGTGGAAATCGCGCTATCCAGTTCGCGGCGCGGCGCGGAAAAATCAGAACGCGATTTCGTGTTTTGAGCGCGTGCCGCAATTTCCGCAGTCTGAATCCGGGCGTCCTCGATCGCAACCGGCAGCTTTAGGCTGGGGTCGCTGCTGCCGGCTTCGAGTTTGAGCGCATCGGAAATCACGCTGCGCGCATTCGCAAGCTTCCCCTCTTTCAGAAGAACATGAGATAAATCTGTTTCGGTGTGGACCTCATCGATCACGGCACTTTCCGATTCAAATTGGGCCAGCGATTTTCTCAGCGACTGCTCTGCTTCGGCCAATTTTCCTTCCTCAATGGAAACAGTAGCGAGGGACGCTTCATTTTCGGCAATATTTTGGTTGTTGCCCAATTGACGGCGAATGGCGAGGGATTGCTGATAATCCTTCCGCGCGCCAGCGAGATCGTCCTGAGCTAAACGAATATCGCCGAGAACGGCAGCGGAGGCGGCAATGTCGGCGAATACCTTGTGAGCCGTGGACACAGCCAAAGCCTGGTTTGCGTAGCTTTCCGCTCCGGCAATATCGCCTTCGTATAAGCGGATAGCCGAAATGTTATAGAGCTCATACGACACGTTGGCCGGCCCGCGAAATTCAATCTGTTTGCGAGCGCTCTGGTATTGCGCCTCAGCCTGGCGAAGCTGGCCGCGGGCCATAACGATATCCGCCACATTACCGAGAGCGACCCCCTCATTGGAAGTGTCTCCGCATTCTCTCCATGTCTCTGCGGCTTGGCGAAAAAATTTTTCTGCTAGATCAATCTGCCCCTGATTTTCATACGTTATGGCCATATTGTTGAGCGCCACGCCGGTCTTCTCGTGCTCGCCGAGCGGGATAAGAATCGCGAGCGCGCGCTGGTAGGTCTCGCGGGCCCCGCTGAAATCACCTTGCGCGCCACGGCGGTCGGCCATAGCGCGCAGGGCGTCAGCGGCATAGAGCCGGTTGCCCGCCGCCATGAAGATGTCGTATGCCTCCTGGCAGTAAGCCTCGGCACCTTGCGGATGATTGCCATAGATCCCGGCAATACATTCCTCAAGCCGAAAGCGAGCATAGAGCAGCTTTTGACCACGTGAGGCTGCTTCCGCAATAGCCTTGTCGAGGAAAGACCGCGCCGCGGCGGGGTCTGAATCGTGGATGAGCGTGGCCTGCCAGAAATCTATTCGCGGGTCCTCGGACGCGGGCGGGGGGAGCTCGCGCAACTGCTTGAGTACAGCAAGAGCTTCTTCACGGCGACCGGCGTTGTTGAGCACCAGGACAAATTGCTCCGCATAATCCACACTGTCAGGGAATAGCGTGTAAAGCGTGCGATATGCGGTGATTGCCTGGTCCCAGTCTCTCCTGCTTGCGAAATAGGCAGCTTCGATTTGCAGCTTGTCGGTTTCAGGAAGTCCCGAGGAAAGGTCGTAAGCGGTCTTTATCTCGTCCTTGGCTTTTTGGTCATAACCCAAGCCTCCCCAGGTGAGCGAGAGCATCAGGTGAGCCAGAGGAAACCGCGGAGCGAGCTTTTCGGCTTGCAGAAAGAGGTCTTTGGCCGCGGCGACATCGGCGTCGCGAAATTTGGCAAGTCCGAGGGAGTAGAACCGATTCGCATCCGGATCCGAAGGCAACGAAGAGACGACGCCGGCTTCCTCAGACTCTGAAATCATCGGAAGACCAAGCCGCTCGCGCAGAGACACGCCGATCTTTGCCACGAGACCGAAAAACTGCTTTTCGCTGCCGGATTCCGAGCCTTCGTACAGAATGTCGCCCGTCTGCGCGTCCTGCAAACGAAAATCGATGCGAACACTGCCGCTTTGGGCGTCTCCGACAGCGGCATAGGAACCGAGCACGAGGACATCGCTGTTGAGGGCACTTCCGATGCGCGAGGCCGTTTGGCGACTGAGAGAATCGGTTTCAGATAGCGGCCAATCGACGCGAAGTTGTGCAATATTCTCGCCGGGGACGACACGCAGTTTGTGGCCAGCACCAAGCTCGGTGCGCAGCATTTCGGAAAGAGCCGTGGAAAACCATGCGTCTTCCGGCCGACGGGAAGCATTTTGAAATCCAAGGATTGCGACCGAGCGGCGCGTTGAGCCCAAATCAACATTCGATTGGGTAGCTGGATTTTGCAGCGGCGGGCGCTTTTTTTGAATCAGAAAAACTGCTGCGAGCGTAACGGATATCAAGAGGGCAACAACACCGAAAATCCGCTGACGTCCGGATTTATGCGGTGTCGACGGCGGTCCGCTCACGGGACGGGGAATTTGTGTGGCTGGCGCACCAACTGGCGCGGTGATTTCCGATTCAATGGGCGGTGAATTCTCCTCGACTGTCACTGGAGCAATGAAACGATAGCCGCGCTTGGGGACAGTCTCGATGAAGCGGGGATTGTCGGCGTCATCGTCCAGAGCAGCGCGTAGGCGTTTTAATGCGGCGTTAAGACTTCCGTCAAAATCCACATAAGTTCCCGCAGGCCAAAGTTCCTGGCGCAGTTCCTCCCGGGTAACGATCTGGCCTGGATGTTCGAGAAGCATGGAAAGAATGCGAAAGGGCTGTTCCTGAAGGCGAATGCGCGCGCCCTTGCGAACAAGGCGGGCATTCTCCAAGTCAGCTTCAAAAAGACCAAAACGAATTAGCCGAGATGTGGCGCGGGTGCTCACAGGGCCTCGCGGACACCTGAAATTTTGCGGCGGAGTATATCACGAAAGATGTGCGGAAACGGACGTTGTGTCATAGGAGGAGGCACCGCGCTCATTTTGCGGGAATTAGCAGGTCATAAACGCGTCGGCAGCCCGTCCTTTGACCACCTGTACGGTTCTGGTTTATCCATCACATGCGTTCACGAAGCGGCACGAGGGAGGAAATGACAATGATTGGGTTGAGTCGCTTGTATTTGGAAAAGCAGTGGTGCTTAGCGGGTGCTGTCGTCGCGGCGGTCGTCATGCTGTCACCGTCAGCCTGCCACGGACAAAGCCGAATACCTATGACGGCCACGAGGGCTCCGAGCGCCATTCAGAAGCGGCAAGGAACTGTGGCGGGATACGTCTTCTGGGATCAAAGCCGCGTAGCATTCAACCCTTCTGTTCCTTGCCAAGGTTTGCAGGTGGAGTTGGACGTCATCACTGGGACCGGCATGCAGAAGCTCGCCACTTCGAATCAGTTTCAATTCACTCACTCCCAGCGACCGGGACCTGGGGTTGGTCTCTGCGGTTACAGCTTCAGCCGAGTGCCGGAAGGCGTAGCTCTGCAGGTTCAGGTCGCAGTGGGAAATCCTTTTGGATCTCATGTGGCGGCGAAAGGCCCGCTAGGAGCAATAGGCGGGCTCATCAAGATTCCGGGCGGTCAATGCAATAACTCTTCTAATGGCATAACGCTCTCGTCGACGTATCTGGAGTCTGGCTGGGTAGGATGTGGAGACAACGCCTACAACGTGAATTTCGAGCTCGTGCCCGCAAACACAATGGCGACACTTCCGCAACGGGGCACGATGTTGATGCAGCAGGCATCCGGAACGAACACGCCTCCGAGGACGATGCTACTTCAGCAACCGGGAGGGCCCGTGCAGAGCAACGGAGCGCTTTCGCCGGCGGTCAGGCCAGTCACGCCAGCCCCAAGCACTCGACCAACCGCGTCAACAACCGGCGGCTTCACCGGAGGGATAAGGGCTAGCAGCACTGTGCAGTCGAACGCGCCGCCGATTGCAGGAAGCGGGTCCACCTCGAATGGCGGAAGCACGGGCGCACCCTCGGCCCTCATTGGACTGCTGAGGAAACAAGGCTCGCTAAAGATCATTACTGGTCAGCGGACCAAAAATGCTCTGGCGGCCAATTCGCAGCTGATTACGATCGCGCGCCAGCATCAGCAAGCCGGGACCATTTCTGCCGGGCACACGCTGGCATCCGGATCCACATCCACATCTCTTGCGTCGCGGATGGCCACCATGCCAAAGAACTCTCCGAATCTGCGTTTGTATGTGGGTCTCGACCCGCTCAATCCGCAGGAAGAGGCGGACTGCCAAAATCGCGAAAAGCAAAAGCTCGCTCCGGTCATTTATCGTGTTAATGGGCAACCGCAAGGTCAGGGCGTTATCTATACGCCTGATCCAAGCGGCAACCCGTACACAATCATAGGCTGCGGCTTTGGCAGCAAGGGCGCAGCAGGCCTGAATTCATACGGCCAGAATGGTAAGTACATCCCTTCCCAGCAGTTTCAGATACAGAGTTGGGACGATCATGAAGTTGTCGCTGCACTCGACCCCAATACGTCGGGAATACCGGATTGGCCGGCCGTGCAGCTTTACGTGCAGCCGCTGAGTTCCACAGCAGGGGCCGTCGGTATGCCCGGCTCGTTTTATGCCCGGCGGGAGATCGTTCTCCTTGCGAGCATTCCGCAGGCAGAAACCTCACTGTATTCGCAAGGCTCGCCCTTCTTTCTTTCTCCCGTTTCCGATTACTACGGGCTCAATGGAACGGCCAGCGTTATGCGGCAGGGCATACCTCCGAATTCCCTGGCGGGCCAGGACACGTTCACCGTGCAATTAAGTCCTGGATTTGTCGTGGACAGCACGCAAACAGATTTGCTCGTCTCGACCGCCAACTCCAACGTGACAATCAAGCCAGCCATGGTTAATGGAAACGCAATTACCGTGGTCTATCCCATTCTCTCTTCCGGCTCCGGCACTTCGGCGAACTATTATTCGATTTATGGATTAACGATCTGGGTTACAGGCCCCGTGGGATTTAGTCCCATCGCGCCGTGAACGCGCTGCGGCCAAGAAATGAACATAACAGCGAATTCGGAGGCGACCATGAAACGAGCCGGAATCAGGAGAATCGGAGAAGTTGTTCAGTTGGCGATGCTCATAGCAGCGTTTGCGCTGGTTGGGCCAAATTGGGCTTACGCGCAAAACGGAAGCGGGTCAGGAACGAAAGTTCCGTGCATGGTGAACTATCTGCGCGTGCGGATTGCGACGGGCGGAGACGATTTGCGTGGCTGGAACGGCATGTCGACCTCGAAAGACAATTTGGACATAACGGTCAACTTCGGTAAGCAGGGTTCTCAGCTGGCCGCTGACGTCAATAATGACAAGGAATGGGCGAACAACACGGTGAATCTGGTAGTGATCAAGTTTAACCCGGCTGTGCCCCTCAATGAAATCAAAGGGATCCAATTGCGACACACAGGCTTGGTCCTTGGCATTTCAGCAGAAGCTGCTTCGGGTATCCCCGGTGCCGGAATAGAAACGGCAGATAACTGGGACATGGACCGGGTTGAGGTGATGGCGGAAGGCACCGGCGCCAGCGCGCTGATTGCACGGCACGGAGCAAAGCGGTTTACGGGGCAGGATCGAATTCTCAGCTTTCGGACAGATATACCTGCGAACTCGTGCGGCGTGAGCGAGCGTTTCGGGCGCTTGAATCCTGGCATGAAGAACGTGCAACCACCGGACGGCGCTGGATCGAAGTATGGGACGCAAAGGCCGGCACCTTCGACGATTCAACCCGCGTCGAAGAGTGGCAGCCGACAATTACAGAACAACAGATTGATTCAGCAGGCGCTGGCACACACAGTGCAAATCGGACCGCGAGCAAGCGAACTTGGCGTCGATGCCTCGCGTTCGGCGATTATTGCGGTTTTAAAACGGCAGAGCGCGACGGCTCATTCCCTGCTTTTGCCGGCTTTCACCGGAGGCGTGAAGCCAGCCAGCGGACAAACCAATGGAGCAAAAGGCGCGACGCTCGCTACCGCGCCGAGCCAGAGTGGTCCAATGTTGAACGGGTCTGGCGGCGCAAACCAAACCGGCACGCTGCTCAATCCTGGGACAACGAGAAGCTTGAATCCGCAGCCGTATCCGCCGAAGGGCTCGCAACCACAAATTGGCGCGAGTCAAACAATGTCAGCTTCAGGGACGCAGGGTGCGGGGCCGTCGACGAATCCCACAGCAACGCAGGTGAATCAGCCGAGCGGACCAACCGCGCAGCGACCTCCCGCTGGGCGGCAACCACTTCCGCCTGGAACACGAGCGCCCGCGCCAATCACTACGATTTGCCGGACCGGAATTGCAACTGTGGACGGCGGGGCTAACGGAATCTGGTTCAGTCCCGTTGCGGGTCAAGACGGGGAGTTCGTGATTCAGGGCTGCGGTTTCGGAAATACGCCCGGTGAAGTGTACTTGAGCGGAGTGCAGTTCGATCCTGCGCACGCACGGCTGATCGTCCAGCACGTTGGCGTTTCAAATTCTCCAGACCATGTCTACTTCCAGGTTCCTGCGAATGGCTGGGGTGACCGACAAATCATCGCGCAGATTGATGCCAACGCCAGCGGGCTCTACGACACCAACAACGTCACGCTGAACGTGAAGACGGCGAGCGGCCAGGTGTATCAAGCCACGGGAATGAATTTCCTCGCCGCGCGCGAGGATCAGGTCCTTCAGAGACTCGTCACGACGCCCTATCCGACCGGCAGCGACTCCTGCTACGGACTGACGCTCAGCGAGTGCCTCGTCCCCGGAATCAATCTGGCGATCGTGAATGCGAGCTTGGGGCCGCTGACCCCGGAAGTCGAGTCGCCTACGCACTATTGGCTGACGCCGGACAAAAGCATCGCCGTGGTGCGCGGAGTGATTTATCTCAACGCTACCGACAATTATTCACTGATTTTCCCCAGCGGGACGGATACCTATCAGTTCCATTTTGCGCCCGGCTTCCAATTGGACCCGAACAAAGGCGTGCAACTAAACCACGCGACCATGGATGTGAGCCATTGCCAATCGCTTGGCGGCGTCTACTCGCACTCCGGGAATTGGGGTATGAGCTACACGTCGACGTCGTCGTTTCAGGTCCATTGGGAACAGGAGGCCTGCTCGTCCAGCTCGGGAGCGGCAAAAAATCCTCAGGGAATCGGCAATACGTCGGGATACGCCGGTTTTTCCGCATACGAACTGGAGATCACGGTGATTGGCCCGCGAGGAATAAATCCGCTTGCCAGCGGAAACGTGAACGGGCTGGCGATCAAGCAAATGCAGCCAGTGCAGATACTGAAGAAGCAGTAAGAGTTCGTGCGGAAGGTGAAAGCGATGAGAGGAAAATTTGGATGTTTCGTTCTGGCCATTGGCCTGACATGCGCGGGAGCGCGGTCGCAGCAGGTTCAACCTGTGCCGCCGAAAAACGGCGTCCAGCTCTATACCAATCCGGGTGTGATCGAGGGGTACGTTTTTTGGAACGCAAGTTCGCTGCAATCCAACGGCTCCTCGCCTTGCAAAACGATGGCAGTGAGCGTCGAGAAGTCTGGAACAAACGTCGTAGCAAGTGATCAGACTCTCACCGGTTCGAGCATCGGTCCCTACGACTACTGCAAGTATTCCGTGCACAACGTGCCAGAGGTAAATAATCTCAGCGTTCACGTCCACGTCCCGCCGAATACTTTTAACTCCCCCATAGGAATCGGTTTGCCGCCGGGAGCGGCGAACCAGGGATTGATCAAGCTGCCGGGCACAGCATGCATGAATCTGGCGCCAGAGCAGCCGACGCCCGCCGACCTGAAGGCCGGATGGTGGGCTTGCAAAGATTACGCCCGCAACGTGAACATCCTGCTCACGAACGCGTCTGCGGCCAGGGGTTTGGGAACGCATCCTCTTATCAAGCCGTTGCTGCATGCTCCGTCGCCCGGTCCGGTAAGTAACTCTGCTGGAACGGCTGCTGCCGCTCCCTCCCAAAAAACGACGACAGCGGCGTCACTACAACCCGGCACGGTTCAACAAACCGTAAGACTCGCGCCTTCAGCGCCAACGCTGTTGCCATCCGGCTCTCAGCCCTTACAGACACAAAGCGCAACAGTCGGGAGCGGAATGTCCGCACCTTCAGCGAATCCTTCATCGGCTGCTGCAACGTTGCCCGCTCCCAAACCGACACGGCAGGGAACAATTTCGCCCTACACAAACGCTACCAACGCGAAGGTGAAAATCGCCAATGGAACGGTCACCGGCGTCATCTTTTGGGACAGGCGACGGGTTGCCTACAATCCGTCCGTCCCGTGCCAGGGCCTGTCTGTAAAGCTCACCGATATCTCGACAAGTACCCAGCTTGAAACAACGACTCAGTTCTCCTGGTCCACGAACCCTGGAGGCCAACTCGGGCTTTGCCAGTACATCTTCTCCCGGGTGCCCGAAAATGAGGCGCTGATGGCCAATGTCACTCTCAGCCCATCGTTCATGCTTCAAGTGGGTGTGAAGGGCCCGTTTCCCCTCGGTCCAACGGAAACACTTTTCAAAGTTACCAGTCAGTCTTGCGGCTCACAGAGTGGCGGACCGCCTTCTTCTACATATCTGGAGTCGGGGTGGTTTACCTGCATGAATCGGGCGGACAACGTGAACTTCGAGCTTGTTCCGCGGCAACTGCAAGTAAGACCGCTGCCCAAGCCGCCGATGTCTGCGCCTGGAACAACAGTCACCCCAGTGCCGTTAACGCCTACGAATGGTGGATCCCAACTGGAACCTGCCTCGATCCCCTCGAAAGGGCATGAACACAACGCATACGATGCAGTAACCGTGCAACGCGGCGTAACAAACGACCCCAAATTCACAAACTGGGCAAACTCTGCCCGAGGGCCAACCGGCAAACCTGGCACACCGCCAGTTCGCGGTGCCCTTTTGACTAACAATCAGGTGCTTGCAGGCCCGTGCACTGGATCCAATCTCGTCATATCCGCACTTCGATTTGAATTCACGACCGGGAAAGACGACCTGCGCGGCGGAGACAACGATCTCGATATCGAGGTGCATTTCAAGGACAACACTTTTCAGTCCGCACGGAATGTGAATAACAGCGCTAATTGGCCAAACGGCAGTGTCAAACGGGTGGACGTTACGCTTAGCCAGCGGGTGCGCGCAGATCAAATTACTGAGATTCACCTCGTACACAGTGCGCAGGCAGGTTCCCTAAATTCACAAGACAACTGGGAGATGACCCAAGCTCGCGTGTTTGCGACAGGTCAGGGCCAAACGGAGAATATTGCCAATTACGGATTCAATGACTTTACAGGTGACAGTCCCGAGCTGACTGTCCCCGTAAGCTGCGCCCCTGCGCCGGGCATGGTCAATGCGCTTTACTTCGACGTGGTGACAGGCAGCGATGACTTGAAAGGAGATTCTTTCGATATTCTTGGCAGCGGACCCGACGGCAACAATCTCGACGTGATCATCGGTTTTACCAATGGGGCTAGCGAGCATGCCCCCAATGTAAATGGCGGAGCAAACTGGCCAAACAATAGCGAACACAAGTTCTTCGTATATTTCGGCCAGCCTATGGATTTCGCTGAAATCAAGTCCATAACCCTTCAAACCGTTCTGCAGACGCTTGGAATGGACAAATGGAATATGAACTCTGTGGAGGTAACCGCACTCGGAAACGGCGTCAACAAACTGATTGCGACGCACGGGTTTTACCGGTTCGAGGAAAACGCATCGCTCAATTTGGATATGGTCACACACTAGGTGCTTTTGGGCAGCGCTGAATCGAGAGTGACTTTCTTTGGAGGAATACGATGAGGACAGAATGGAAAGTGGCGGTGCTGTTGAGCGTCGCGGCAGGCGTTTGCGGCGCATACACGCATGCGCAGCAGGCGGCGAAGCCGCGGTGGCAGATGCCAACGGTAACGCTGCCCAAGCCGCTCGGTCGGTGACGAAGATAGAGAAATGAATCTGAATTATCTACAGGAGGAGAGGACATGCGCAAGAGAATCATCGCAACACTCTCGTTATTGGGACTGAGCAGCATCGCCTCGGCATCGCCGCAGCAGAATCCGCCATCAGCCACGCAGGCGACAGGCGGCGCGACCCAACAAACGCTTCTCGATGGTCAGAAAAAAGCTTTGCTTCAGCAAAACCAGGCAAAGGAGACGAAGCGGCAGATCGAGCACAAAAGGGTGACGTCGCAAGCAGAGTCCAAGTATGCCAAAGGCCAAGCCGAGTCGAAGAACACCAAGAAACAAGTGGAAGCGAAGAACGTACGCGCCCAACTTGGCACAAAAGTAATGAGTCTCCAGCAACAACAAAAGGTGAAGAACGCGCAAAGCGAAGTGAAGACAAACAAATCACAGCTGCAGCTAAAGCAAAAAGGGGTCACGCAACCGGACGCAGCGGTAGCTAAGAAGCCCGGCGAGTAAAGCCAAAAGCGAAAAAGGATTTACGGCACGCAGATTTTGGAGGACCCGCAAATGCAATGGCCTTTTGGCAGACGAAAGTTGAGTCCAATCGAGCAGCTCGAAAAATCCTTCGCGGATTTTCGAACTGCCGCATTCTTCGTGCCGACACCATGGGCAATTGCCCGTCAAATGCTGGAATTTGCCGAAGTCACGCCGGATGACGTGCTGTACGACCTTGGCTCAGGCGATGGACGCATACCCATCCTCGCTGCCCAGGAATTTGGCTGCCGCGCGGTGGGAGTCGAGATGGATGAAGCGCTTTGCCGCTATTCCTCGCAATCCGCTGCGAAATTGAATTTGCAGGACCGCGTCACGTTTCAGGAAGCCGATTTTTTCAACGTAGACTTCAGTGCGGCAACCGTGGTCACCACTTATCTGCTGAGCGCGGTGAACGGATACCTCCGGCCGCGTCTGGCGAGCCATCTGCGCGCTGGTGCCCGCGTTGTAGCACTGGATTTTGATGTTCCAGGTTGGAAGCCGGAGCGCACCCTCGCGGCAAAGTCTGATGCCGACGTCGAGTACACGCTCTTTCTTTACCGCCGATGCTCGCCCGCTGAATCGCTCGAGAAGTTGGTTCGAAACGCCAGCCAGGCGCAGGCAGCGAGAAGAACTCAGAACATGCAACTCGTAGCAAATCGAGGATAGAGGGAATAAGGGAGACGGAAGATGAACATGAAAAGCTTTGGATTCGCCGTGTTGTTGAGCTCCGTTGTGCTGCTTGGCCCCAGCATTTCATTCGCGCGACAAGCCCCTGCCACACCCCAGGCCGCAGCAAACGCGCAGGCGGCGAAGCCGCGATGGCAGATGCCGACAGTTACGCTGGTGCAGGATGCAGGTTCGCAGGAAATTCCGCGAGAAAAGACGCAGCTAGCCGAAACGAAAACCAAGCCGCAATCGCTCGCGAGTCTCGCCGGCGATTCGGCCGTGTCGCAAGGCATACAGGCGGGAGTGAATGATGCGACATGGAGTGCCGCGTCACACATGAACAATGCCGTGGGCGGAACGGCCGTGCAGCAGGGCGGCAGCATATTAGGCGGAATGCTCGGCTCGCGGAAACCGATGGCCACGTACGTGTGGGGCGTGCCAGGGCCGGCTTCGGCGAATGTGCTGCAAACCACGACGCCAAAATTCTCAGTGAATTTCGCGAGCGCGCCGGGAGTGAATCCGAGTGACTTCGCTCCCGAAATTGTGCGGCTCACGCCGGCGCAGAACACATGCCGTCTGGTGGGCGCGACGCGCGGGAAAGAGGACGCGCGTTCGAACGATGCCGCGGACTGGGAGATTTATTCGGGATTCGTCGAGGATCGCGTCGCAGCGAACGTGCAGAAAACGACCGAGGGCCAGTATGAAGTTACGCCGCAATCGCCGCTTTACCCTGGCGAATACGCCGTGGTTCTGAGGCCGCTCTCGAAAAATGAGAAATTTTCGGGCGGAGAAGTAGCGCGCGGGCAAGGCGCGGGAATGATGTTTGACACAGTATGGACATTCCAGGTGGGAGAGAACGCACAGTAGGGGCGGCAGATCGGATTCTGTCGATGGATGGGAATGGCAGCGCAGCCGAAATTCGCAGGAGCCGGGTGAACACGAATCTTCCAGTTAAGGCGGTGGCCGCAGTCGCGATGGCCTGCTGGTTCGCGACCGCCGCGTTTGCGGCGAAAGTGGATTTGCGGCCAGGGAGGTACGCGTTCACGGTCACCTACGAAGTTCAAGGCGAAAGGCAGAACGAATCGCGAACAGCAATGCGGTGTCTTCGACAGGGTGACCTGGGCGACCCTGAGAATATTTTCACCGACCGGATAGCAGGGCCTGCGAAGCAAGAAGAAACGTGTTCGGTGCACGCGCTGAAGAGCGCTGATGGAAAGATTTCCTACGATGCGGACTGCTCGAACCGCACTGTGCACGTCGAAGGAAACCTGAACGACGTGGGATTTATGGTGGTGAGGACGGTGACGCCAAAGGCGAACGCGCGCGTGTCGCTGAAATTCACAGTGCGCGGCAAATGGCTGGGAAACTGCCGCGCGGCGGAAACCGATTAATTGGAAGGGATCTGCGCGGAACGGCGAAAGGGTGGCAATGAAGCTGCGGCAGGCATTTTTACTGCGGTGGGCGATGTGCGCAGCGATTGGGCCGGTGCTGGCAATCACCTGCGGGTGCAAGCGCAGCAGTTCGACGGAAGCGAATTCCGCCGAGTCAAGTAAAACGAACCGGCCGCAGCTGATGAGATTCAGCCCGACGGGCGCAAGCATTTGCCTACAACAAATGATCAAGAATTCGCCTGGACCTTTGCATCTCGCGTTCATGGAAGTCTCGTCGGACAGCAAATCAATAAACATTGAGGCCGATGTGACGCCGGCGACGATTGCCTACACAAAGCGAGAATCGAGCGCGGGGCAAACTTCGGAGAGTACGAAGAAATTGGATCGCGCGCACCTGTCGGAAACGGATCTCGATTTCGACATTATGGGTCCCGTGCCGTGGCACGGCGAATTGGTGGCGGGGCAGGATGCCGCGCGGACACAGGGCACAGAAAACGTGAACGGGTATGACACGCTGAAGTACGCGATCGACACGGCAAACGAACCCGCGGCGCAGAAGGCGACCTTCGACGAGCTGCTGCTAGTGAAAAATTACAAGATCAAGGGCACGGCATGGGTCACGAGCGGTACAGGTTGCCTGGTGAAGTATTTCATTGATTTCGAACAGGATGCAAAAGACGGAAGTGTCAAGAGGACGCATTTCGAAGGAAATGTAGCCAAGAAATAGGCTTGGCCTACGGAAGGGAGTCTTGAAATGGCAACTTGTACGAAGTGCGGTGCAGCGATAGCAGAGGACAGCGCGTTCTGCGGAGCGTGCGGGCAATCGAGGGCGCAAACAAGCGCGGCCGCGCCAGCAGGCGGTTCGGTTTCGACTGCTCCTGCGATGGCCGTAGGCGGCAGCACCGTTTCGAGCGGTGCATCGACCGGTACAGTCACCGCGCCGGGGCTGACGATGGATATGGCGGCAGCTTTGTCGTATGCGCTGGGAGCGATTACAGGAGTCTTGTTTCTGGTGCTGGAGCCATACAAAAACAATCGCTTTGTGCGCTTTCACGCGATTCAGTCGATCATTCTCAACGTGGCAATCGTGGCGCTCGCGATTGTGTGGAACATCTTTGTGGGAATTTTGGTGAGCGTCGGGGGATTCTGGGTGCTTACCGTGGCTTTGCCGCTGGACTGGTTGTTTGGCCTGGGAGTTTTTGTGCTGTGGCTGTTCTTGATGTTTCAGGCGTACAGCGAACGCGAGTTCCGCATTCCGTGGATTGGCGACATTGCAGCGAAGCAAGTCAAGTAGATGGGGCTCCAATTGGGGCTCATTTTTCCCGAGGAAGCGACGATGATACGCCCAAAAAACAGGATGGCGAGTCTGCGGCTGGTTGTAACCCTGTTGGCAGCTCTAACGGGGCTGTCATCGTGCGCAAAAAAGAACTCGCCAGGTCCATCGGGCGAGGCTTCCGGCGGCGCGCCGCTTGCGGGCACTCCGGTGCAGTTCTACACGCCGCGCGACGCTGTGTACGAGGTGAAGTACACCCCCAACACGGTGCGAGTTGATCTGCCCACGGTTCAAAAGACCCTCCGCGCGGTGAGTCCCGACGGGAGCGCTTTGGTGTTTGATTCCTCTGATCCGCGCTTGCAGGGCTTGACGCCGGGAAAGGTTCTCTTCCTCGAACATCTGGGAGCGCGGCGCGTGCTCGATGTCGAAAAGCAAGGCTCGCAGGTCGGCCTCATAACGGATGCCGCTTCGCTTTCCGATTTCATCCAGGACGGCCACATAAAATTCACCGCGCCCATGAATATGCTCCCCGCTCATGCCGAGATTTTCCCATCGCGTGATGCTGGCAGCCTCATGGAAAGGCTGGGAGCCTTGCTGCTCGAGCCGCGTTTCGCGTATGCAGACACGCCAAACAAAGGGTCTGTGGGTCTCCACGCGCAGGGCAAGGTTGATGATTGGGAGTTTGAGGCGAGCGCGACCCGGAAGAGCGACGGCATCAATATGTCACTTTCGGCCACCAAGGACCTGGGAGGCCTGAAAGCCAAAGTCACTGCCTCAGGAGACGTCAGTCGAGTTTCGTCGTCGTTCGACGCCAGTGTACAAGGCGGAAAGATGCAGAGCTTTCAGTACAACACTCCGCTGAAAGGGAGTCTGCACGTGACCTGGGCTGCTCTCACGATGGGCCAAACGATGGGAATTGGCGAGTCGCGGCTCGCTCTACCGCCTCTGGCGAAAGATGTGATTGATGTTTATGGGCTTCCCTTTCTGTTCCAAATCAATGCGAATCTCATTTTCAAGCCGGGTTTCGGAACGCCGCACGATGCCGCTTCGGGCGGATTTGATTTGGATTATGACGGCGCAGGCGGGCTGATTGTCCAAGGTTCACAAAGTTCCACCAGCGGAAACATGCAGGCCCACCCTTCCGTGCAAACCACAACCTCGGAATCTATGGCCGCTCACGGCATTGTACTGGCCGTGAACGCGCCGAAGATTTCCCTATCGATCGGCACGGACAGCTTCAAAGAGGCAATCAATGAATTGCTGCCGCAGACCATCACATCCTGGTCTTGGTTCCAACGGCTACAGCAGAACCTGTTTTCAAAGAAACTGTCTGCTCAGAAAGGTCCGGGCGACTTTTTCAAGATTAACGGAGGAGCGTACGTTCAACTGGTCGAGGAGTTCGACTATTCCGCTTCTGGTCCGTTGAGCCTTGTGCCTTGCAAAGTGACAGATTTCAATATGTACGCTCAGGCGGGAGCCGATGCTCAAGTGCTAGCGATCCAGGCTAAATCCCCGTCCGTGGAATGGTTCAAGAGTTCGAAAAGGTGGAGGAATCCCGACAATGATATTTGCGGGCGTAAATGAAATGAGGAGAACAAACGTGCCATATCGAAGACAATGCAAGGGCGT
Source organism: Candidatus Acidiferrales bacterium (assembly GCA_035943235.1). Taxonomy (GTDB): domain Bacteria; phylum Acidobacteriota; class Terriglobia; order Acidiferrales; family UBA7541; genus DAHUXN01. The sequence continues at coordinate 39,877 of DASZCH010000151.1, read as the reverse complement.
GATGATCGGCTTGCTCTCTGCCGGGCTGGCGTTGATTTTCTCGGGCTGCAGTTCCAGCTCGAAATCGAACGGCGCTGATTCCGCAAGCGACAGCGGCTCAGGCATTCACCTGGACGTGGGCTGCATGATGGATCGCGTCGATAAAGCGTCGGAATCTTTCCATTATTCCTATAAGTATGCGAGCACCTCCACCTGGGCCAACTATGAAGCGGATATCACGCCCGCCTCGATTGAAGGAACCACGAAAAGTCCAATGGGATCGAGTTCCGTCCACGCGGTGCGCTCGGACTCGAACAGCTGGGATACCGGAGTGCTGGCGCTATCCAGCCTCACGTTCACAGCCCTAACGGGCAGGCTTGCTGGGCTCGATGGGACTTCCGCAATTGCCAGCCAGGGCGCGGAGCAGGTGAACGGATATAACGCCACTAAATATGCGATCGACACTGCGCGCGCGAATGCGTCGGATCAGCAAACGCTCGAAACGCTTTTCGGCAAGGGCAGCTTCGATAAAGGCACCGTGTGGATGGGCCCGGACGGTTGCGCGGTGAAAGTCGTGTTGGATGAAGGATGGCCGATCGACAATCGCATCGAGAAGCGGCACTACGAAATTGCGAGGATCAAGAAGTGAGCGCGGCTGGATGGCGCGTTTCTGTCGAGCAAAGAAACAGCGGAGGTTGTAATGTCCGATCGCTGTAAACAATGTGGTGCGGCGCTGACGGAGCGCGATGCGTTTTGCACAAAGTGCGGAGCACAGCGCGAAGCGGCGAGTGAATCGGCTGCGTCCGAGCGGTTTTGCACGAAGTGCGGCGCGGCGTTCGCGGCGGGGACGAAATTCTGCACCAAGTGCGGGTCAGAAGTTGGCGCAGAGGCGGCTGTTTCCCGTTCGACCGCAACAGCGGCCTACGATTCTGGGACTCACGCGCACGGCGATCGAGTGTTCGCGCAAAGTGCCGCGAATGGCCCGTTCCCTCCTCCTGCACGGGCGGCGCGGATACCAAAGGCAGCCATCATCGCCGCGGTCGCGATTTTGGCCGTGCTGATCCTCGGCGGAGTCATCTCGGCAGCGCATCGCGCACGGGAAAGGGCGCAAGAACGAAAAGGCGCGGAAAACATCGAGAAGAGTCTTAAGAATCTTGCCGCAGACTCAAAAGGTTCGGAAGCAAAAGGACAAGCGAGTCCATCGTCGGACGCTGACCTCCAGAAGAATTTGGCGGAAATGCAAGCGGCGGCGAACGCGCTGGGAGCAAAATCCGACAACGCTGGAGCGAATAGCGCCACTTCTAATTCAGGCGCCGCGAATGCACCTCCAGCGGCACCGGCGAAACCTTCTGCACCCTACGGCTGGACGCTTGAAAACGGCACGCTCGTGCCAGCCAAAGGCCCCGAGGCTCTTCCCATGCCGAAGGCGGATCCAATTGAGCCCGTGGCTGCAACCGGCAATCAGGCGCATGACTGGGGGCTCAAATACGAACGCACGCTTGGCGGCCCGGAAGCGGACCTCGTGGTGCGCACCGGGGACATTAATAACCTGGGCTTTGGTTGGCCACAGGGATTCGACCCTTTTTCCGGAAAATCCACACCCCCCCACCAATGGCCCGACAACAACAAAATTCCGCCCGGAGCACCCGACGGGACCGACCGCATCATGCTGGGAACGAGCGTCATGCCGGTGCACATGGTTACGCAACATGTGGCCGGTCAACCCGACCAGATCACCCTCGAATCCATCACTCACACGGATGGAGGCGACGGATATAGCGGCGCGATCGGCGACTGCTATAACGTGCGGGACACGGCTTTGGCGCGGATGCCGAACGCCCTGCGTGACTCGGTTAGTCGCGAACTCACTGCGAAGTTCGTTCTGAGCAACTTGCCCGATAGCATACGCAAGCTCGCGCCAAGTTCTTTGCAAGACCAGCTGCCAGGATATTTCAAAGTCGATCCGCCCTCGGCGGCGCTATGCACGCGCGAGCGCGCACTCACGATGCCGGCGCCAATCGTGTTGCCCGTGGGCAGCTTCCGGTTCGAACTTCAAAACGTTGTTGTGCAAATCTTCGTGGATGATTTTCAGCCACTCCCGCTGCATTCGCATTTCCAGGTGAGTTTGAACGGAACGCGAATCCCAAATTTTGAGTACGCCATAAATTCTCTGGACCAGAGCGGCCCAATCGGGAAACTCCTAACGCTGAAGCTTTTGCCGGAGTATTTTCCGCTCGTTGAATCAGGGACGGTCAAACTCTTGATCGACGATCCGAGCACGCGCGTGCAGGATGGCTACGCCGTCGATTTCGTGCGAATTTTGCTGAATCCTTACAAGTTCAAGTATCAAGTGTCGCTTGCCGCGCGCGTGTTGGACGCCGACAAGAACACGTCGATCTCCGGCGCGACGGTGACAGCAGCGCTCGAATCAGCAGCAACTGACCGCGAAGGCAAATGCGAATTGAAAGGCCTTCCCGCCGGGCTGGTGGTCGCGACGGCGAGTGCCTCGGGTTACGACGAAACTTCCGTTCCGGTGGACTTGCCCGCCGGTCAAGCCGGTAACGCCGAGATTCGGCTGCATCGTCATCAGGAAAGCACCGCGGCGCTCGAACAATCCATCGCGCAGACCGGCACAGCCACAATCTACGGAATTCATTTCGACACGAATTCGTCGAAGCTGCGTCCCGACAGCTTGCCCGCGCTCAATGCTGTGTTCGGTCTCATCAAGAATCATCCTGATTCACACTGGATTATTTCCGGGCATACCGATAATCAAGGCAATGCCGCGCTGAATCAGCCGCTTTCGGAAGCGCGCGCAAAATCTGTAGTCGCCTGGTTGAAGCAGCATGGCACCGATACATCGCGGCTCGCACCCGAGGGATTCGGCGCCACGCGGCCCGTCGCGGACAATGCAACCGCCAATGGCCGGGCGTTGAACCGCCGCGTGGAAGTCGCGCTGCAGAAATAAGTCTCGTGAGGGTTCGGAGAATGATGGCCACAAAACATCGAACGACGCCACACTGCCGGCTCACAGCATCATTCGGGCGCTTGCGAGCACTCCGGAGTTTTACTCTCGCAGCGTTTATCGCCGCAGCTGTAACTGGATCAGTTGCTGGACAAAACAGCTCATCCCTCGGGGCGCTTGACCGAACTGAAATTCTATTTCTCGGAACTGCCGGCGGCCCTCCGCTGCGCGTGGACCGCTCCGAACCGGCCACGTTGCTCATCGTCGATGGCCGACCATACTTGATTGACTGCGGCATCGGAACAATCCATCGCCTGCTCCAGGCGGGCATCGCCTCTGAAAGCATAAAGACGATTTTCTTCACTCATCTTCATGCCGATCACGATATGGGGCTCGCCGATGTGATGGAGAACGATATTCTCCGTTTGAATGCCGAATCTGCTGCGACAGCAATCAACATCTACGGCCCGCCGCAAACGAAGGACCTCGTGGATGCTGCGTTCCGCTACATCACGTTCGGGTTCACCGCATTTGCAGCGGAGCCAGGCACCATACGCGCGGGCCTTGTGAATGGCAAACTCACAAGTCCATTCATAGCGCACGAAATCCACGGCGACGGCTTGGTTTACCAAGACGATAGAATTCGCGTAACCGGTGTCGAGAACTCGCATTACGCCCTGATGTCCCCCCAAATGCGCAAGCAGATGAAATCGTATTCCTACCGTTTCGAAACGCCGCATGGCGTCGTCGTGTTCACCGGCGACACGGGGTCAACCGATGCCGTAACACGGCTAGCCGCTGGAGTCGATGTCTTGGTCTCCGAAGTCAACGACCTCGAACAAGCCACAAAGTTCGTAAATGGACTAGCCGCGCAAAATCATTGGCCCCCGCAGCGCACAGCCGCAATGATGGCGCACATGCGCCAGGCGCACCTTGACGAAGAACAAGTGGGAGAGATGGCGTCGAAGACGCGCGTCAAGGCAGTAGTGCTCTACCACTACGACCCCATTGATCCGGCAGAGCATGTGGCTAAGGTCAAAAAATACTTTTCCGGACCTGTATTCGCATCCGCCGACCTGAACCGCTACTGCCTCGAAAAGGCGGCGGGAGCGCGGATGGAACTCGAGCCTTGCTCAGGTTTAGGTTTGCATGCAGTTCCGCACGGAAGTAATTGAAATCCTCAGGAGGAGTGAAATGAAAAAAATGATTGTGTTCGGCGCGGTATGTCTTTCGGCCACGGTGCTGCTGGCGCAGACGCAGAAGAAAAAGCCAGACCAGGCACCGCCGCCATTGAAAGCAGCGACCATGAAGATCACGCCAATGAACGTGAAGACGGGGTTATGGCAAAGCACCTCGACGATAAGCGTCACGGGTGGGCTTGGCTTGCCTGCTGACGTGGCTGCCAAATTGACGCCAGAGCAGAAGGCCCGGTACGAAGCGGCGATGCAGGCGCAGGCCGGCGGACACAATTCAACGCACACGGACAAATCATGCCTGACCCAGAAAGACCTGACCACGGATCCATTCGCGCAGAAGGACTCCAGTGATGAAAACATTCACTGTCACGGAACTTTGCTTAGTTCAAGCAGCACGGACATCGTGCTGCAAGAAACCTGCTCGGGCGAAGCCAGCATGACATACACGATGAAAATCCATGCTGATAGCACGGAGCACGCTACCGGAACGGGCACAGGCACCGCCACCATGGGGGGACACACGATGAATTCGAGCGTTAAGTTCGATTCCAAATGGCTTGGCGCGACGTGCCCGGCGGGAACGAATCACGACTGAAACCGTGATTCGCGAAGGCTTTCGCCGCGCGGATGAGCGCCGCGAGGCACAAGTGTGATGTGTGTTTCGAAACGTATCAAAGGCTGGATTCACAGCTTTCCGCGCATCATCAGGGATATGCGAAAGAAGGAGCCGATATGAACGCTCACAAATTCCGCACGCTGCCGCTACTCGGGTTTGGAGCCGTGAGTTTGCTGCTCGGCTCCGCATTCGGATGCAACTTCGATTCGACCGCGAAGAACTCTGTCGAGCATCCGGCGAAGGCCGTAGCTTCGGCCGTAGCCGCGTCGGAAAGCGACAATCCGGGAATCAATCTGCAGTGCGCGGCCGAGCATATTCAAAAGGCCCCGGCGCCATTCCACTGGTCGTTCAAAAAAGTCGTGGCGCCGGATACGAATGCGGACTGGGAAGCCGATGTGACGCCCGACGCAATTGCCGGAACGTTGATCGACAATTCGGGCACGCGGGCGATTCACGGCTCTCGCTCTGACCAGACAAGCTGGAACACCGCGACATTAATTCTAAGCGGCCCGCTTCCCGCGAGCACGTTTTCACTGGTGGACAATTCATCCGCCACAACACGCGCGGGCACGCAGACAGTAAATGCGGTCAATGCGATTAAGTACACCGTTGACAGTTCGCAAGACACGCCGGCGGAAGCATCGTTGATTCGCAACGTGCTGGGCCCCGACGGATTCATCAAAGGCGCGGCGTGGGTCACGCGCGATGGATGTCCGGTGAAGTTCACGATTGATGTGGAGCAGCACAACAACAACGGCACGGTGGAAAAAGAACATTACGAATTAAATGTGACGCAGCACTAGCCATCCGGAGTTTGCGGCCGAGGAGGCGTTAGCGCCTATGTTGCCAGAGCAGGAAGCGCAGGCCGTTGAAAACTATATGGCCGGACAGGTTCCGAAGCTTGGCCGGCAAAAGCGCCGCGGATGCCTCGGGAATCTTTTCCGGCTGTTGCTTGCGTGCGTCCTGGGCGGGGCTGTCTTGTACGGAGTCGTGGTGATAACTTCGCCGTGGTCGTTGCACATCGGCGAGCGCTGGACACCGTTCTTAACCTGGCACGGATCCGGTGAGCTACTGACAAAAGGTGGCGTTCAGTATCCTCTATATGTTTCCCTTTACCCCTCTTCTCACTTTTCAGAGCTTCATCTTGAGGGCTTGCGTCCCACCGGAGGCGTGCAAGGCTCAGGCTGGTTTTGCACCGCTCCGGGCGCAACTCAGCGTCTCGAACTAAGCGGCACGATCTATGGCGGCTGGCGCAGCACCGACGGCAGCCTCATGTCCATACGCCTGCTCGAATCGAGAATCATCAACGTGGGACAGGGCCGCGGTTTCTTCGACCTCACCGGCAGGTGGCAGGGACCGAAACTGGTAATGGATGACAGAGGACGAGTGTCAAACACATTCCGCTCAGGCCTGCGCATCGAACACGCTTCCGTCACTCTGAACTGGGGCACTTACTCGGAGTTCAAAAAACTGTGTGCACGGGCCGGCGCCAAAGCGCTCGCGCAATAAAATAAATATGGCCACTCAAACTTCCAGCGCGGTGTTCGCCGGGCCTCGCGACCGCGAAAGTTTTCTTGACGCGCAGAAGCGAAACCGCCGCGCCACGTGGCGGCTTTCTGTTGTGTCGGCATTCGCAACAGTGGTGATGGGAATTCCGCTGGCCTTGACCGTCACGCCGCTGCTTTACGCCGCCGGGCTGATCATCGCAGACGTCGTGAACATTTGGATGCCCCTGCCGCAGAGTTTCTGGCAACAGTCCAACGAGCTTGCGCGCTATGGCCTGACGGCCTTCAAGTGGATGACCGGTGGCGCAATGCCCAATCCAAACGCGCTGGCGGTGGGCGTCGCGGTCTTGCTTCTCCCTGGCGCGATTCTCTCCGTTGCGCTCTGGCTCGGCATCAATTCGCTATTTCGCCGCGCTGGGGTTGGCGGCGCCCTGCTGGCCCTGAAAGCGCGCGAACCGAATCCTTCCGAACTGAAAGAATTGCAACTGGCCGACGTCGTACAGGAAATGGCCATCGCCGCCGGACTGCCCGCGCCAAAGATCATGTTGATCGACTCTCCCGCGGCAAATGCTGCGGCCATTGGGACGTCCCCGGCGGACGCGCGCATTGTCATCACGCGCGGAATGCTCGAGCGGCTGACGCGCGATGAACTGGAGGGGGCGTTAGCACATCTGATCGCATCCGTAGGCAACGGCGATTTGAAAATCGCGTTTCGCGTCACTGGAGTGTTCGAAACGTGCGGGCTGCTCGTGGCGCTAATTAACTCGCCTTTTGGCCCGCGTTCCCGCCACACTCTCTGGCGAATCGTGCGTTTTGGGCTTCGCCCGAAAGGGAACGGCGAGAGTGATGCGGCCGAAGCCGCCGCTGTGGCTGATCTGCTCTCCGGTGGCACTGAACTCGCAACGGATGATATCGACGATCTCTTTGATACAACCTCCAAAAAGAAATCCATCCTCCGTTCCATTCGCAACTTCCTGCTCTTCCCGATCTTCTTTACCAATGCCGCGATCAAGCTGTCGCTCTGGTTCTTTTCTTTCAGCATGCTGCAACCGAGCGTGGCGCTCTTGTGGCGCAAGCGAATTTACCTGGCGGACGCCGCCGCGGTGCAATTGACGCGCAATCCCGACGGCCTCGCCGAAGCGCTGCGCAAACTGAACAGCGACCGCGCTCCCGTGCCCGGCGCAGCGTGGGCCTCGCATCTGTTTTTGGTGAATCCGGCCGGCAGCGATCGCATGAACGATCCCAAAGAAGACAACACTCGGCAGCAGATGCTCGCTCAAATGTGGGCGGCATCCGCATCCCAGCCGGAACAGACGGCTGGCTCCGCCTTCCCGGGACGCGCTGGCGCTCCATTCAGCATAGAAGAGGTCATGGCTACCGGCCGCGCCGCGATGGCCGGAGATCCGCAGGCTCGCGCGCGCATGATGGCATTTCGACAAGCCGCGGCGACTGCGCTGGGCAAAAATGCGGACGAATTGCCCAATTTCGAAGATATCGCCGCAGCGCAACACGGAGATAAAGCGGCGATAGCGCGCCTGGCGCAATTCAGTCAAAAAATGAAGGGACGCGAGGCGAGCAGCAGCGACTCCCGAGCAGCGTCAGAAAACGCAAGCAGCGGTTTCGCGGGATTTCATCCGTCTCTAAAGCGCCGGCTCAAACGGCTCGACCGCATGGGCGCGCATGTCGAACTCGAAGCGGACGACCACAAAACGTGGATCGTCGTTGCTGCGCTGGCGCTGCTCCTCGGGCCATTCGCGCTGGCTGCGCTCGCGCTCCTGCTGCTGCTCATCGCCATCATGATGATGGCGAGCCTGGCGTTCATGGCCATCTGGATGGCCTTCATTCACCAGATATTCGTGACCTTCTTGCATCATTAGAGGTCATCGCATAAAGCTTTTTCGGGGCTCGAGCTTTAGCTCCAACAAAGAGGAGTCCTGCGGAATTGGGACTTTAGCCGTAGGAATTATTTCGCATCCCCAAGCATTTATGAGACAGCTCTAGAGCCGCACATTTTTGCAAAGGAAGGTGACGGACGTGCCAAGTCTCTCGACAATTGTCATCATCGCGGTAGTCATCGCCCTCCTCATCTGGATTGTCACGGTTTTCAACGCACTCGTCGCGCTACGTGTTCGCGTGCAGAACGCGTGGTCGGAAATTGATGTGCAGCTCAAACGGCGACATGATCTGATTCCGAATCTCGTCTCCGCTGTGCAGGGCTACATGGCGCACGAGCGTTCGACTCTCGAGGCTGTAACGCTGGCGCGCACAAGGGCTGTTGCTTCAGCGACGGGAACGGTCGCTGATCGCGCGCAGGCCGAGTCCGCGCTCACCGGCGCACTTTCCAATTTATTTGCCGTCGCCGAGCAGTACCCGCAGCTTCGCGCGGTGGAAAGCGTGCAACTGCTGCAAGAGCAGCTCACCTCCACGGAAAACCGCATCGCTTATGCTCGCCAGTTCTACAACGATGAAGTGATGAAATTTAATACCGCGCAGGCCACATTTCCGCGCAACCTGTTCGCCGGGATGTTCGGATTTTCGCCCGCGACGATGTTCGCCGCGCAGGAGAGCGAGCGCGCCAATGTGAAGGTGAGCGTCTAGGAGTTATGCGGAATGGCGTCGCTGATTGCGGCTATTCTGCATAGCTTCTGCGTCACGCCGCAACTCGTCGGCGGACTCCAACAGAGCATCCGGGCATCCGCAGATTCAGGCTCGCACCACCACACTCGGGGAGTAGAACTGGCGCGTAATACTCCAATAGCGGCCTCAGTTTTCCGGCGGCACGGGGTGAACCGTCTCGCCTTTTACCAGAGTGCGGTCGAAAAAGTCCCCAGTAGCCTCAAAGACGCGGATCCACGTGCGCCACAAGAGCGAGTCGTGGATTTCGTCGGGGAGAACGATCTGCTCGTAGGGAACGTGATGCTGGCGAAGCGAATGGACGAGGTTGACGGTCTGCGCGAAGGGGACGTTGCGATCGTCGTCGGCCTGGATCAACAGGACTGGCGATTTCCATTTGTCGAGGGAAGCCACAGGCGAGGACTGGTAGGCGGTTTTTCTCACTTCATCTGAAGGACCCGAAGCCTCGCGGCGGCCGAAAAAGGCGCTCCAGTCATGCACGCCGGCATAATCTACACCGGCTTTGAAAATATCGGAGTTGCGCGCGAGACCCATCGCCGTCAGATAGCCGCCATAGGAGCCACCCCACAATCCGATTTTCTGCGGGTCTACATACGGCAGCGATCGCAGGTATTTCGCTCCGGCCACGATGTCCTGATATTCGGAAGCACCCACAGGCCCGGCGTGCGCAGGTTCGCGAAAAGCGCGGCCATAGAGGATGCCCAGACGATAATTCACCGAGAGAACTACGTAGCCGCGGCTGGCTAGGTACTCGTTGGCGGCGTACATAAAGTTGTAGGCGTCCATGGGATGAAAGCCGAGCAACATCTGGCGGTACGGGCCGCCGTGCATGAAAACCAGCGCGGGCCCGGGCTGGGTGTGGCCGCGCGGAACGAACAGCTGGCCGTGAATCTCAAGGCCGTCGAGGCTCTTGAATATGACCTGCTTGGGGACGACGAGCTGGGCCGAAGGATAATCGGCTGGCAATGCGCTCGCGGCGATCCTTTCGCGTCCCTGCCGCGTGATGCGATAGGGCATCGCCGGCTGCGTCGCTGTCGAACCCAGGCACAGCACGTAACGGCCGTCGCCTGTGGTCACGGGTGCCCATTCAATTGATTCGCCCCGCGTCAGCGTAACCGGCCCGGGCCGATCGACGCTCACGCGCCAGATATGGCGGCGGTCAATGTCGTTTTCGTTGGAAGCGTAGATGAGCTCTTTGCGGTCAGGAGTGATGGTAACGCCCTGAAAGGAATAATCGCCGGGCGTGAGCAGCATCGCCGCGCCACCATCGGCGGAAACCGAGTAGAGATGCGCCCAACCGTCTTCCTGCGACGCGAAGATGATGCGATTCTCAGCGGCGAACTGAAAAGCATCCTCTTCCCATTCACCCTCGCCGGGAAACGAGCCGTTGGCGTCGTTGGTGCTTTGCCAGATGACTCTGGATTTGCCGGTGGCAGCTTCCCACAGCATGATGCTCCAGGGTTGCGATTGGCCGGAGAAAAACCCGCCTCCGCCTCCTGCCAACCGGATGAAAGCCAATTGCGAACCATCCGGCGACCAGCGCGGCAGCATGTCATGAAAAATCGAAGGATCGGCGTAGTGGAGAGTATCGTCTCCGAATTTGTAGATTCCGATCAGCGAGTGCGTGCCGCGGTTGCTGACAAAGGCGATTTCCTTGCCGTCCGGCGACCACTGCGGCTGGGAATTGTTGCCGCGGACGTAGGCGAGTTTGTGCGCCGGCTGCTTGCCTGAAATCGACGCGACCCAGAGTTCGTGCGGGCCGCTCCATACGGCATATTGGCCATCGGGCGAAATCTGAATGTCTTCGCACCCCTCGGGGTGACAATTCATTGTGCCGAGGAGTCGCGGCTCGCCCGTGGCGACATCGGCGGCCCACACTTGCTGCTCTGGCTGATTTGCATTATTGGTGGGGTCGGCGACTTCGCCTTGATCATTGGTTTCGCTGCCGCGGGCGTAGACGATCGTTTTGCCATCGGGCGTGAGGCGCAGACTGGCGATGGGCATGCCGTCGTCGCCAGTGTAATGGGTTATCTGACGTGCCGTGAAATCCGGGCCGTCGGCCATCCAGACGTTTCGCGCTCCGCGCAGATCGAATACCCAGGCAATGCGCTCGCCGTGTGCCGCCGCCGTCAGTCCGTATGGATACGGATAGCTGAGCGCCTGTTCCACGGTGAACCCTTGACCTAGCGTGGGCCACGCGGTTAGCAAAGCTGCGAAAAACAGCGCGGATGTAAACCCCGCCGCGCATGCTGCTCTCGAAATCCCAGCCATTCCTCTCATGGACGCCTCCGTTTGTTGCTGAGAAAAATACACGGTCTTAGGCAGGATCCAAAATGAAAAACTTCTAGAAACTGAGACGCGAGGTGTATTGCAAGGCTCCTGCATGGGGCGCCCTCTTTTTGGATACAGCTTTTGGATACGCGCGTTTCGTGATTATTGCGCGCTGTCGCCATTTTGGATTGACCCGGTTCATGGCGGCCAAGTGAAAGCCCGATGCGGTTCTAGGGGAGGATGGCAGTGCCCATTCCGGGCGCGGCTGGGGCAAAAATAGCCGCGGAGTTGGCAAACGGTGTGCTTGGAAGGGATTGGAGATACTGTGCATCAGCGTGGGAGTCTGCCTAAAAGCGTCAATCACGAGGCGACGGTCGGTGGAGGATGGCGAAAATGGAAGAGATGACTTTGGTCGTACCGCAGGAATTTGAGCAAACCGGCGTTCGCAGAGGCCTGTTAGAGGATCTGGCTTTGAAGATTCTCTATCTGAACGGCGAGATGACTCTGCCAGAACTGGCCAGGCGCATGTGCCTGGGCTTAGGGGTTATCGACCAGATATTTGAATTCTTTCGCAAGGAACAGCTCTGCGAAGTGAAGGGGATGACGGGAGGCGCTCATCGCGTCGCCGCCAGCGCACAAGGAAAGGTGCGGGCAGCCGACCTATTATCCCTGAGCCAATATGCGGGCCCGGCGCCGGTGTGCCTGGCCGATTACACAGCGCGTGTTTATGCGCAAAGCGTGCGGCAAGCGCAGGTTCGTCCCGAGGACCTGTTGCGGGCATTCCACTCGCTGGTCCTCGACGACGACCTTATTTCACGGCTTGGGACGGCAGTGGTTTCGAACACCTCGATTTTCCTATATGGCCCTCCGGGGACCGGAAAAACCACCATCGCGTCCAAGATTCCGGAGATCTACAACGACAGCATTTGGATTCCCTACGCGGTAGAAGTGAATAACCAAATCATCGCCGTTTACGATGCGGGAGTGCACCATAAGATCGAGGAAGTACCGACGGAGGAATTCGACACGCGGTGGGTTCTCTGTCACAGGCCGAGCGTGCTCGCCGGCGGTGAACTTTCCGCGGAGATGCTGGACTTGCAACAGAACAGCGCGAGCCACTACTACGCGGCGCCGTTACAAATGAAGGCGAACAATGGCGTATTGATTCTGGATGACTTCGGGCGCCAACGCATGCGTCCCGACGAACTTCTAAACCGCTGGATGACGCCGCTGGACCGCCGCATTGATTTTCTCTCCCTCCCGGGCGGGGGAAAGTTCGAAATCCCTTTTGATCTGTTCGTGGTGTTCGCCACAAATCTGGATCCACGCCAACTTGCAGACGAGGCGTTTCTGCGCAGGATTCCGAATAAAGTTAGAGTGAACCCGGCAAGTCCGGAACACTTCATGCAGATACTCTGCAATGAATGCGCCGCGCGAGGCATCGCATGGAACAGCGAAGTGGCCGAAAGACTGACGCGATTCATTCCCGAGGAAATGAAGCAGCCTCTCGTTCAATGTCTACCCCGCGATCTGACGAATCAGATTCAGTGGGTTTGTGCCTATGCGGGTGAACAGCCGGAACTCACTTGGGAAGTTGCAGAACAAGCCTGCCGGAAGTATTTTCTTCCCGCTGAGGCCTAGCGGCGGGGTCTGGCGAGAGGAAGAGGTACTTCTAAATACCCACGGATTGAATTTGCACGCACTTCTGTCGCGACAAACCGAAGCGAAGCGGCGTCGGCCGCAAGAGCGAGGTCCACAACTTCATTTGCGACTCGATCCTTGAGTTCAACGCACTTGTCCTGCACATAAACACAAACGGTATATCGCTGGTTCTTGGAATCCGATTTCTTCAATTGCATCGAAACAGGTCCTACGGGTTGAGGATTCGCTCCGCGGTGCAATTCAAACGGGATTGCTGTGCGTCGAGTCTGGGCGACCAATTGGCCGAGTTGCGCCTTGTCCCGAGAAATCTCGTCCTGCTGGGAGCCAACGGTTCCAACAACATCCGCTAATTGATTCGCCGTGGCTTGCCATGCTTCACGATCGGCCGTTTTGTCTTGGGCCGGCGGGCTCGCCAGTGCCGGAACAGCTGAAGATTTCGCATCGCGTGGCGTGCTGGAAGCCGTTCGATCGGAAGCAGTGTTTGCGGCCGCACCTCTGATTATGGGCTGCGCTGGACGGGTCATCTCAGGAATCTGATCCGGCTTGCCGCTCGTACGAGATGGCGTCACTGCAACGGGCCTGGAGGCACTGCGTTTCTCCAATTTTTCAAGACGCTTTTCGATATCCGTCAGCTGTTGCTGGACCTGCGCGAGACTCTGACTACCGGCCTTCGGAACGTTCGGAGTGCTCTCCCCGATTACTTTGTAACCTATGACGCCACAAGCCAGAATCGCGAGAACGAGAATCAGAACCGCGATGCCGCCCGACGAAGACTTCGGTGGTGTTGTCGTGGGATTTGCAAACGCTTGGCGGTTGAAAGTGAGGTCGGGCATTCTTAGATCCCTCCGCTCAACGAATAGAAACTCGCGTCGGATAACGGGCCCTCAAAGAAACAGCTATCTCGCGCGTTTCGCGGGGTAAAAGCCCAATATCCTGTTCGGACGAGTCGAGTCGTTTTCCCTGCAATTTCACGTGGTATTTCCCCGGTGGCACGATAAGCAACATGGGCGTCGTTCCGACGAACTTTCCATCGATCCAAACTCTTGCGGCGGTAGGGATCGAGCGCAGTAACAGCTTTCCCGCATCCTTGCCCGCCTTTTCTTCAAGTGCATGACGATTGGCGATGTCAGTGGGCGGGCTGGTCGAGATGGTGAGGTAAGCGCCCGGTTTGTTTGTGACAGAAGGTGTGATGCCGCGCGCCTTTGGCAGAGTCAAGTTCTCGTTCGGCGGCTTGATCGAAGTGGCTGTCTTCGCCGCCATGGATGTGGCACCGGCGTATTCAACCGTGGCCTGCGCGCTGGCCATGCCGCATGAAAAGCAGAGCCAAATGAAAAGGAGAGCCATTCGTCGCATATGGCGCCCGAGAAGTGTTCCGTGTCTTTGGAATGTCTTCATGCCTAAAACACAAGGTCCTGATAGGCTCATTATTTCCCGACAGATTGGACAGCAGGAGTGGTTCCAAAGTACAAGTTGCTGCAAGAAATAATCGGCGCAAATCGCTGGCGGCTATATACTTGCAAAAATCTTTTTGGGAGGGGCGCCCAGCCCCTGGCGCACGCTTTAGTCGGAGTGACCGAAAACACTCAAATCGACTGTCAAGCTGTACCCGAATGGTGACTGTTTCCTGTACTCGTGAGGTCACAACGCGATTTTCGGTTAGTTGCCTGCACCATATTTCGTGACCATTGGAAGGCTACGTGCACTCCAGGGTGTCATCGACAGAGGGTAAGTGTGCTCCGAGACGGCGCGCTTATCGAGTGATCAATGTCCAAGTTGTTGGAGCCTGGAAAGGCGACTCGGTGAAAGTTTGAATACTTTTCAGCGTTATGAGGGTTCTAAAAGTTCCATTACTTGCTTTCGGGCGGGTGATTCCTTCCTCTCGCTTAATGCTCAAAAAACGAACTCTTCAGAAGCAGGTCGAACGGAACCGCCGAACTTCCTTACCTTGCGCGAGGCGGCTCACACTAGCTGGTGGGACGCTTTCAAGACCCTTTGCGCCCCGATTAAATTGCCAGCCTCGAGTAATTCGGCCTACCTGTTTCGCAATCCACCCGAGGATGGATTCGCTCCAGGCCGCCGGCCGTTTTCCGTTTCGTTGTTGCTTCACTGTTCTTTCGTTCTGCTTCTTTTTTACTTGCCTCAAATGTTCCCGACGGTCGCTGCCACGGAAGCCATTCCGGCGCCACAAAGGATTTATTACGACATCCGCTTGCTGGATACCTCCAAGACGCTGCCTCATATTAAGCAAGTGGTGGGCGAACGGTCAGGCAATGATGCTCAAGTACGCCGGCCGCTTTCCCAGAAGGGCGTTATTTTTGCGCAAGATCTCACTGTTGTATCAAAACCGCTGAAGCCTGATAATTCGCACCAAACAATCCTTCAGCCGGACGTGCCTCCGGACATTCGTATTATGACTGACATAAAACTGCCGAACATTGTGGTGAATCGCCCTATCGACACGCTAAAAATGCCGTTAACAATCGATCCCAGTGATGGAAGACCCATTCAACAGCGCAGGCAGCTCCTGGAGAAGGCAATCCCCTCGATTTCTTCACCAACCTATTCTGGCGAGCCAAAGCAGGCCGCTCTTGATCGCGCAAATTTGGAGCCTCGCTTGCCGATGCCCTCTTTCGCGGTTTCAAAACCTGTGCAAGCGATCGCGAAAGCTGAGGCTGCAGATCCCAGCAGCGTTCCGGTTTCCCGCGTGGAAGGTGGTTCCGCTTCTCTTGCTGCTTCCAGTGCATTGCCACGCATACCCATGCCTTCTTGGGAGATCGCGAAACCTATACAAGGAACTGCGAAAACAGAGCCTGCGGATCCCAGCAGCGTTCCGGTTTCCCGCGTGGAAGGTGGCTCTGCCTCTCTTGCCGCTTCCAGTGCATTGCCGCGCATACCCATGCCTTCTTCGGCGATTGCGAAACCTGTACCAGGAACGGCGAAAACAGAGACAGCGGATCCCAGTGGCGTTCCGGTTTCCCGCGTCGAGACCGGCTCTAGTTCCCTTGGCGCTTCCAGTGCCTTGCCACGAATACCGATGCCATCCTCCGCGATTCCCAAGCCTGTGCGAGGCACCCGAACGCAAGTCGCAGACGGAGGCGGCCTTATTGTAATGAGCGTGGATCCATCTACTCCTGTACCTCAAATCAGCCTTCCGGTCGGCAACCGCCAGGGAGAATTCACACTCTCGCGGCCGACGGAAAAGGTTGAGTCTCCCGGCAGCCCGAACGGTGCGCCGGAAAACAAAGCCGCGACGGGGCAGGGAGGTAAACACGCCGAGGAGACGCCGGCATCAACAGGAATTCTGACCGTCGATAGTAAGAATGGCAAAGCCGAAACATCGGGCGCCCTTGGTCCCTCTTTGCCTCCTAACATGGTTTTTCCGGTCCATCTGACAAACAAACTTCGGAGAAATGCGACGGTCGTTTCGACGGGAGCCACGGGCGGTGGCGGGCTCGACGTCTACGGAGCCTTGCATTGCAGCCGGATCTATACAATTTTTTTGTCTATGCCGGGAAAGAACTGGACGATGCAGTACTGCAATCGTGCGGATTCTGCCGCAGTGTCGGTGTCGGACGGCCAGTCGGCAGTTATTCAGCTCCACCAAGGGCTTTTGCCTCCCGACCCCGAAGCTCAATTTGATTATCGCCGCCTGGCGGTTCCCGCGGATAAACTTCATAAGATGATTGTCCTCAAGGGGATTCTGCGAGAGGACGGAACGGTTGGTGCGCTGCAGATATATCAGGGAGTCTTGCCGCAGATGGACGAGGTGGCCCGCACCGCCTTTAGCCGCTGGAGATTCAAGCCAGCGATGCAGAACGGAAGGCCCGTGCCTGTGGAGATTCTTGTCGGCATCCCAACGGAAGCACCCGCGCAGGAAAATACGCATTAACCAAGCTCCCGAACTCCGTCTAAATTATGCACTTTAAGTGTCCCCGCTGGGGGAAGGCGGTTCCCTAAAGCGGAAGGCCGACAAAGCCGAAATTAGAGTGCTATTCCGCAATGCCAATTTTTTGCCCAAATTGTGCAACATGCTATCCAATCGGATGCAAGGCTGTCGCCTTTCGATGACGCTTTTCTGGTTCGCTAGCTGTATCTGCATGATACGCGAACAATTCCGAATATCTGCTGTCTTGACAGGGACTGATGCGTCTTTGGAACATGGCCTGCAATATGTTCACAAAAGTATCGTGGTAGGTATAACTAGAGCCGTGTTTCGGGAATGCGGCTTGGCAGCAATTTAATCCGTACAATCCAGGCGTGGCTTCGGAATTCCAGAAGTCGTCGGCCTGCTCGATCCATGCGCACAGATGTGTGGAGGTGTGATTGGAACACGCGATCCAGGTTCTCTTCCTGAGTCAAGACTCTGGGCTGGCAGAGGCGATAGGGCGCGCGCTGGGCGATGGATTTGTCACACACGCCAGCAGCGAACTTCAGGTAAGCCGCCTAATTGAACTCCGAGGGTGGTGCGACGTTGTCGTCATGGACCTGCGACCAGCCGGAATTCATGGAGACTTCGAACACGCGCTCCAGATGATGCAAGAGATCGGCGCGATCCCTTTTCATGCGCCGGTGGTGGTGCTCTGCGACGCGGACAATCGAAAGCTGTTTCTGGGAGCGATGGAGCGCGGAGCTTTTGACAGCGCGACCATGCCGCCCAATATGGTTGAGCTTCGGCTCATTTTGCGCCGGGCGAGCAAGTTTCACGCGACAGAAGCGGAGCTTGGCAGGCTGCGCGCCGAGGCACAACGTGCGGGCCGGCTGCATGAACTCATGGGCACTTCGCCAGAGATGCAAGAGCTTTTTGCGTTGGCCCAAAAAGTCGCTCCCTGCGACGTCAACGTGCTGATTACCGGAGAAAGCGGTACTGGAAAGGAATTGCTGGCTCGCGCGATCCACCGGATGAGCGCTCGAAACACGCGCCCACTGGTTGCGTTTTCATGTGTGAACTTGCCGGAATCGTTGATCGAAGACGAGCTTTTCGGTCACGAAAAGGGCGCATTTACCGGCGCACTCACCGCGCGCTCGGGCCGGTTCGAGGCCGCGAACCACGGCACGCTCTTCTTGGACGAGATCGGCGATCTCAGCCTTGGGCTGCAGCCCAAACTCTTGCGAGTTCTTCAAGAGAGAAGTTTCCAGCGCCTGGGAAGCAATGCGACCACGAGTGTCAACATACGCCAGATTTCCGCAACCAATCGTAATCTGACGGAAATGGTGCAGCAGGGCAAGTTCCGCGAGGACCTGTACTATCGCCTCAATGTGGTTCAATTGCATTTACCTCCGCTGCGCGAGCGACGCGATGACATCCCACTCCTCGCGCATCATTTTCTCGAGAATTGCGCGCAGCAATTCAACAGGAAGGCGCGGCGCTTTTCACAGGTAGCGCTCCGCGCTCTGGAAGAATATTCTTGGCCGGGGAACGTGCGCGAGTTGGAGAATACAATACAACGCGCCGTTGTTCTGTCCGATGCACCTACGGTCGATATTGCACAATTGTCCGCCGTGGTCCGCGAGGGTTATTGCGTCGCGGGGCCTGCCCGCTCGTATGAAGAAGAGGTCCGCCAGTTCAAGAAAAGGCTTGTCATTCGGACGCTGCGTGAGTGCGGCTGGCGAAAAGCGGAAAGCGCGCGGATGCTTGGCATGGCTCGTGGCTACTTGCACCGCTTGATCAATCAGCTGGAGATCCAGCAACCCTACGAAGAATTGCAGGCGCGGCAGGCGGATGTGATTCGGCCGGCCGGACGACTCATGTGATATGCAAAGGCCCCAGTTCAGAAAAACGATAGACGCGGCCACCGCAGGCAGCGTTCTCTCTCTCATCAGAGCGGGGACGTAATGGAATCGTCATTCGCCGAGAATTTTTATCTGCCGCTTCTAGAGAGCACGCAGAATGCGGATGGTGGATGGGGGTTCTATCCCGGATCGCTGAGCCGCGTCGAGCCCACCTGCTGGGCCGTGATTGCATTGAAGGAATTTGAGTCGCGGGAAGAAGTGAGCGAAAGACTCTCGCATGGCCGCCAGTTCCTCTGTTCTTCGCAGTTACCAGCCGGCTCATGGCCTGCCACTCCAGAGCAAGAGATTGGTTGTTGGGTCAGTTCGCTGGCTTGCTGGGCCCTCTTAGCAAACAAGGACCTTTCAGGGGCGGTCGCGGCAGGACTGCACTGGCTCTGCGAAGACTGGCCCAAAGACAGCAGCCCTTTGCGGAGGATGCTAAAGAAGTTCTCCTCGGCGCGCGAAGTGGCGCAGCACAATGATTCTTATCGTGGATGGGGATGGACGCCTGGAACCAGCAGTTGGGTAGAACCTACGTCGTTTGCACTCATCGCTATAAGCCAGTGCCCGCAAGAATTGCTTCCTCAAAAGGCAGCACGGCGTCAACAACTGGCAAAATCCATGCTATTTGACCGGATGTGTCCCGGCGGGGGATGGAATTGTGGAAACCCGCGCACGTACGGAGTGGACGGTGAATCTCTTGTCATTCCCACATCGCTGGCGCTGATTGCTCTGCGCGAGGAGCAAAACCGGCCGGAGATCGCCGCGAGTCGCGCCTGGCTGAAGAAAAGTCTCGCAAATGTTCACGGGAGCAGCTCTCTGGCTCTGGCACGGCTATGTCTCGAGACCTTCGGCGAAGAGCACTTGATAACCGACGAACGGTTGGTGGAGGCATTTTCCCGGAATGAGTTTCTGCGAAACACGGTAGTCACTTCCTGGCATTGTCTGGCGCAAAGCAAGGGTCATCGATGACTAGCGCCTCAACCTCTTGTGACGGCTTGAGCATGCAAGACTCGCTGATTCCGTCCTTTCAACGCCGCCCATCGCGCGTCGCGATCCGTCACGCTCAGGATTACCACGAAGATCTTGCGGCGATTGTTTATGAGACGCTCCGCGAATTTGATCCGCCGGTCCGTGGGAAGACGGTGCTTTTGAAGCCGAATCTTGTTGGGTTGGATCCGCTGGGCGTGATGAATACCCATCCCGCCGTGATTGCCGCCGCGAGAGAGAGTTTCTTGCGACTGGGGGCCTCCGAGGTTTTCATCGGAGATGGCCCGGCGATGGACCGTGACACAGAGGCGATTCTGGAATCCGTGAGGCTGATGGAATACACGGGACCGCTAAAGGGGATGTTTGTCGATTTCAACATAGACGATGTGAGACGCGTGCCACTCAGGACGCGGGCATCCCGATTGAAGGAACTTTATCTTCCCAAAAGCGTTTTGGGAGCGGATTTCCTCGTTTCCATGCCCAAATTGAAGACGCATCACTGGGCTGGTGTCACGCTCTCGCTGAAAAACATGTTTGGAATCGTGCCGGGAAGTTGTTACGGCTGGCCAAAGAACGTGCTTCACTGGGCGGGAATTGACCGATCAATTCTCGATATCAACGCGGTCGCGCGGCCGGACTTTGCCATTACGGATGGGATTATCGGCATGGAAGGAAATGGCCCGATCCAGGGAGAGCCAAAGGCATGTCGAGTTCTGGTGTTGGGAGATGATCCAGTGGCTGTAGACGCCACGTGTTGCCGGGTGATGGGACTGATACCCGAAAAGGTCAATTACCTGGCACGAGCCGGGACCCTGTTGGGCCACGTTAATTCTGAGAAAATTCGACAGCTGGGAGAATCAGTCGAGAGTGTAAGGACGCCGTTCAGCGTGCTCAAGGAATTCCATCATTTGAGGCAGAACTAGCGAGTTGTGGCCTTGGAATGCGATTGGCAAATCAAGTCGAAGAGTTCGTACTTGTCCTTAAAGAACATGGAGAGCCGATTGCCTTACTACCAGGTAAGTGCGGTTCTGCCGGACCTGCGATTTCGGGCCAGGAGGCAGGGCTCATCAGAGCTAAGTTATGTGGGATTAATGGATTCCGGTGGATCCGGAAGCACTAAGTGCGACGATGCGCATGCACTATGGGAGTTAAAGTGTCTCCAAATGTTCACTTCCAAGGGAAACGGCCGTCACTTTTGCGGAAACTCTTTTACTCAAGAGCAAAGTCCACCATTCTCGGTTCAAGTAATTAGGGCGGGTTCAGGTACCAAGACTCATGGCATGGAGGCCGCGATGAAACGCAAGCGCGAAGCGGGCCAGGCATTAGTTTTTACTGCGGTTGGGCTAGTCGTCCTGATGGGCTTTGCTGGTCTGGCTATTGATATGGGTGTGATGCGCTACGAGAAGCGCCTGCAGCAGACCGCAGCGGACGCCGCCGCCATCGCTGGAGCCAATAACCTTCCTTACGGCGGCGTTACGGTTGGGGCACAAGATGCTGCGGCCACCGACGGTTTTGCGGACACTGGCGCTAGTTGCAGTACCGGGTGCCCGAATCCTGGCTCAGTCGGCTATGTAACGGTAACTGTAAACAATCCGCCGCTCTCCGGACCACATGCGACTAAGGCCGGCTATGTGGAAGTCCTGGTCACGGACATCCACCCGACATATTTCATGAGGGTTCTCGGCGTCAACACCCAGGCGATTACGGCGCGCGCCGTGGCAACCGACATTAGCGGAGGCACAGGAAGCGGTTGCTTGTACACACTCGGTCCTCCGAATTCCAGCATTGAAGGTGTTAGCATCAACGGAAGCGCAATCCTAAATGCCACGACCTGCGGGATTGTAGACAACGGCGATTTCAACACAAAAGGGAATAAGCTGATTGTCAATGCCGATACATTCGGCATCGCAGGAGGTCCGAATCAAAGCGGCCCGGGAGGCACCGTAACGTGCACCGCGCCCGGCCCCTGCCCAGCACTCAACATGCCAGCCGCAACGGACCCGCTGGCCGGCACACCATCACCGTGCACGCAGGGATATTCATGCACGGGAGGGACCGCATTGAGCGTGCCGAGCAGCGGCGGCACTATCGATCCCGGAACGTACAGCTCTATCACGATCACGGGCGGGACCGTGACTTTCAATCCGGGCGTTTACGTCATCACAGGATCCCCGGGCGGGGGAGGGTGCCCAAGCGACTGCCTTGTGATACCTGGCAATTCCACCATATCTGGTTCCGGCGTGATGTTCTATTTCACAAACGACGCCACCATCGACATGACCGGCACGCCGACGATTAATTTGTCACCTCCAACTTCAGGCACTTACGCAGGAATGTTGATGTACCAGGATCCGGCCGACACAAGCAATACCGCTCCCAACGGCCCCCGATTGGGCGGCGACACCGGAAGCAGCTTTACGGGCGCGTTGTACTTCCCAAGTGACAATCTTACATTTTTTGGAAATAACACCAGCTTCAGTGTGGGAATGGTGGTCACGGATTCTTTTTCGCTGAGCGGCAACCCGACGGTCAATCTGACGGGCGACGTTGGCCTGGGCCCTGGAGTGGGTCTCGTGAAAAACGCTGTACTGGTGGAATAGGTGATGAGCGCGAAGAGGAAAATGCGCAGCGGTTCCGCAAACGAGACTCGCTATCGAATTTCGCCAGGTCGGGCAATTTTGCGACGGCAGTCCGGCCAGACGCTCCTTGAGGTGGCCCTCCTAACGCCTTTGCTGCTGCTGCTGCTGCTCGGAGTGATTGAGATGGGGCGTTATGCGTATTTCGGCATACTGGTGGGGAACGCTGCGCGAGCCGGTGCCGCATACGGAGCCCAGAGCCTGCCACAATCGACATGCTCAGCCACCCCCTGCGGGATTCAGCTGGCTGCCTATAATGACTTCGACCCTCAAAATGGCGGCAGCCAACCGGCGAACCTCACCGTGACTTCCGTGACTTCATGCGGGTGCGACAGCGGAGGAACGATCACTGCCGCGGTATGCAGTGGGACACTCACCGAGGGCACTTGCGCTACCGGTCACTGGGTGGTGATGGTATCGGTGACGGCTTCCGGGACTTTCAGTTCTCTGTTTAACTATCCGGGAATTCCGGCATCGATGACGATATCGCGAACCTCTACAATGCGGGTGGCAAATTGAGACGCGGTCAAAAAACAACGAGGTCGTCGCGACGGAAGAAGGAAAAGGGAAGCACGCTCGTCGAGTTTGCCATAGTCGTCATTCTTCTGCTGACCATGTTCTTTGGAATTGCTGGGTTTGGCCACGCACTGTATGCCTACCATTTCGTCTCCAACGTGGCGCGCGAGGCGACGCGATGGGCGATCGTCAACGGATCGACTTGCGGGACCGACGGGAGTTGCCCATCGGGTCCTGCTTCCCCGACGGACATTGATACCTACGTGAAGAACCACGTTCCTCCGGGCATTGATACATCGAAGATCAGTACGGTAGTGGCCTTCAGTCCACCGGGGGCGAACGACCCGGCTATTTGCACCACTGCCGTCAACGGTATCGGTCCGACAGATGACGCGCCGGGTTGCACAGTTGAAGTCACCGTGAACTACAGTTTCAATTTCATTTTTCCGTTTATTCGATCGACCGCGCTTCCGCTATCGAGCACTTCCGAGATGATCATCGCTCACTAGGAGGTTGGTGGCAGCGCGAGACTCAGCCGGTCCGATGGAAACGGTTTCTTGCAAAGAGCCGCCGGCGCAAAAGGCCCAAACGTAACCAATGAGCGAACAAGACATCGCATTGCCGGGAATGAGTGGCGAAAGGCGGCGAGTCCCTGCGGGAGTGGGGGCGCCCGCGAACGGCGCCGCATTGCCGGGCTTCACGGTACGGGCAAACCCTCTCACGTCGCGGCTGCTGTGGCTGGTCTCATTCCCAACCATGCTGGGAGCGTTTCTTGTTGCGCGGGTGTTTGCATCCGGACGCGCATTCTTTGTGGACCCGGATTTGTGGTCGCACCTCAAGAATGGGCAAAATATCCTCGCGACACATCACTGGCCTACCGCGGATCCCTATTCTTTCACTGTCGGCGGACAGCCGTGGATTACATGTGAGTGGTTTGGCGAAGTTGTGCTCGCCGCCATCTCCCGCATAGGAGGGCTCGTCGGCCTCGACATTTTGCTCATCGTGCTAGGAAGCGCGATTATGATTGCGCTCTATTATTACGGGACGTTGCGCTCAGGGAATTCAAAAGCCGGATTTGTCGCGGCGGGAATACTTTCCACTCTGGCAGTTTTCTCGTTCACGTTGCGCCCGCAGATGCTCGGCTATCTGTTCCTTGTGCTAACGATGATCGTACTGGAGTTTTTTCGACAGGGTAAGCATCGCGCATTGTGGTTTCTTCCGCCTTTGATGTTGCTTTGGGTCAATACGCACGGGTCATTCATCATCGGCCTCGGCGCGATCTTCGTGTATTGGATTGCCGGCCTGAAGGACTTCGAGCTCGGTGGCATCGTGGCGAAGGCATGGACGCCGCCGGAACGCCGCCAAATTTCTTTCATTTTCTTGCTCTGCCTCGCGGCCTTGCCAATTACTCCGTACGGTACGCAGATCGCCATGTATCCCTTCAATGTGGCCTTCAAGTTGCCGGTCGGCGTAGCAAATGTCACGGAGTGGGCTTCAATGCCGTTCAACCAGTCGGGAGGGAAGCTTTTTTTGATGGTACTGCTCGGCTTCTTGATTCTTCAAGTTTGCTTCCGATTCATCTGGAGGTTCGAGGAGTTCGCCTTATTTCTCTTCGGAACCATGATGGCTTGCGTCCACGTGCGCTTCGTTCTGATTTTCGTGCCATTCTGTGTGCCGCTTCTCGCCACGATTTTTGCGCGTTGGTTACCTCGTTACGATCGCGCCAAAGAACACTATGTTCTGAACGCGATCTTAATTGTGGGGGTGGCTGCGTCAATGATCTGGTTCTTTCCATCGAGTGCGGCGTTGCAGGAAAAAGTTGCCACTGCTTTTCCAGTGGGGGCTGTTGCCTACATCCGCCAACATACCGTGCCGGGCCCCATGTTCAATGCCTATAACTTCGGAGGGTACTTAATCTGGGCTGGACAATCAGTCTTCATGGACGGCCGGGCCGACCCTTACGAACGGGGCGGTGCGCTCGCTGATTATTTCCATATCGCGTACCTCCAGCCTGGAGCGCTCCAAGTGCTGGCAGGGTATCGGGTCCGATCCTGCCTCATGGAGCGCGACGCGCCGTTGGCGACGTTGCTTGCCACTCAACCTGATTGGCAGAAGGTATATTCGGACGCTAACAGCGTGATTTTTGTTCGCCGCAATCCGCCGACGAGAGGAAAATGAACATGAGCCCAGAAATGTTCTCCACGCGTCGTAGAGTGCCGCACCCCGATGATCCCGGGATTCGCCTCTCCGTCGTGGTCCCTTGCCTCAATGAGGAAGAGGTCCTTCGCAACACGCACCGCCGCCTCACGACCGTGCTCGAACGGAGTCATCTGACCTTTGAGATTATTTATGTGGACGACGGGAGCACAGACTCGACCCCCGATTTGTTGCGCGAGCTGCAAATGCAGGACGTCCGCGTCCGCGTGGTCCGGTTCTCGCGCAATTTCGGGCATCAAATCGCCATCACGGCAGGATTGGAACATGCTTCCGGCGATGGGGTGGCCATTATCGACGGCGATCTGCAAGATCCACCGGAAGTCATCCTCGAATTTCTTGAAAAGTGGATGGAGGGCTACGACGTCGCGTACGGCACGCGAACGGAGCGCGACGGCGAGCCTGCGTATAGGTTGTTCATCACTAAGATCTTTTACCGCCTGCTCAGCCGTCTCTCCGACACGCCGATTCCGCTCGACACGGGAGATTTTCGGCTGATGGACCGCAGAGTTGTCGAGGCTCTGCTTTCCATGCCGGAGCGCGACCGATTCGTGCGCGGCATGGTGAGCTGGCTTGGGTTCTCCCAAATTGCGGTCCCTTTCCGGCGCGCGCCGCGCGCGGCGGGCCAGCCGAAGTATTCTTTTTTGAAACTCGCGCGTCTTGCTGCGGACGGCATATTTTCGTTTTCGGTGTCACCTCTTCGACTCGCGGTGTGGACCGGATTTTGCGCCTCAGGACTGGCGATACTGGCAATCCTGTTTGCTTTCTTCGAGCGGATATTCGGAACTGTGCTCGTCAAGGGCTGGACCAGCACCATGATTGCGATTCTCTTTATGGGCGGCGTGCAACTTATTTGCCTCGGAATCATCGGCGAGTACGTAGGGCGCATCTACGGTGAGTCGAAGCGGCGTCCGCTGTACGTCATACGCGAAAGTGTTGGGTTTCGGCAGGAAAATTCCACCGGCGCTCTCGAGATGCGCGCGAGAACAGCAACCGCTGGCCGCTGACGACAATGGCAGAATTCGACGTTTTCGCCGCCGGATACGAAGAATCGCTCGACCATAGCGTCCGCATCGCCGGCGACACTTTCGATTACTTCGCGTCCTACAAGGCTGCATACATCGCGTGCAATATCGCCCCAAGGGGCCCCGGCAAAATCCTCGATTATGGCTGCGGCGTCGGACTCCTCTCGCGGCATCTGAGGGACCGGATGCCCGGAAAGCGAGTGGACGGCTTCGACGTTTCTGCGGAGAGCATTGCGCGTGTCGATCGAGATCTGTTGTCTCAGGGAATTTTCACGTCGGACCTCGGTGAAGTAGGCCACGCCTACGACGTGGTCGTCCTCGCGAACGTGTTACACCACGTGAAGCCGAGCGAACGGCAGGATTTGATTTGTCAGGCAGTTTCGCGATTGTCTCCCGGCGGAAAGCTGGTCGTCTTTGAGCACAATCCACTCAATCCTCTGACGCGCTGGGTGGTCTCACAATGCGTCTTTGATGGGGACGCGATCCTACTCTACCCCCGGGAAACTCGCCGCTACTTCCGCAAGCAGGCTCTCGAGCGGTTGCGCCGGAAGTATGTTGTGTTTTTTCCGAACTGGCTCAGATGGTTCCGGCCATTGGAACCTTTGCTTGCCTGGTGCCCGTTGGGTGCGCAATACGCAATGGTGGCCACCAATCCGAGTGCGCAATCAGAAAATCCCTTTAAGCAGCCCCTCTTGTCCCTTTAGCGTCACCAAAACTAGCAAACTGAGATAATCCGGTGTCCACAAAGGGTAACTGTTTTCCCACAGCGCCAGCCAGAGAACCGTCTTCGCGCGTCAGCATGTAGACGTAAGATCAACTAATCAAATCAGATAGAAACGCATCTCAGGTGAAGCCAGTATGGCGTGTCAGGTGCTTTACTCGGTGGAGCGGCAGAAGGCATGGCCTGCCGCACATCTTTGTTCACTTGAGAGGAAACAACATGAAGAATCTTCTGAAAAGGCTTTGGCAGGAAGAGGAAGGCCAAGACCTAGTGGAATACGGTCTGTTGGTGGTCCTTGTCGGCCTCGGTGCAATCGCAGGCATGAGCACGCTGGCGAGCGATATTAATAGCACGTTCGGCACAGCAGGCGGCACGCTCACAAATGCCGCTACCAACGCGACCTAGCGCTGGCGTAGAGCCGGGGATATTTTTGTGGACAATGGCCGAGGCTCCCAAGGCCCAGCATATTTTTTCGGGAGCCTCGCCCGTTTTCCAAGAGTGATTTGACGTGAGAGCTTTGATCAAAATTCAACGGGACCATAACTAATAGAACCTGACGACCTTATGAATCCCTACCAAACCATGTGGATCTCGACGCTGGCACTCGCGCTGGTTGCAGGCTGGACGGATTGGCGTTCGCGCAAGATTCCCAACTGGCTTACCGTGACGGGCTTTTTCGCCGGCTTCACCATGAATATTGTCCTGTGGGGTTGGCACAATACGAACTGGCACGGCGGGAAAGCCTCGCTCGAAGGGGCTGGCTTGGCTCTGGTTCTGTTTCTTCCTTTTGTGCTGTTGCGCGGACTCGGAGCTGGGGATTGGAAGTTGATGGGAGCGGTCGGAGCTTTCGCCGGGCCGGTCCTGCTTCTGTTTATCATCGTCGGAAGCGTTTTCGTGGCCGGAATCATGGCGATGGTGGAAGTGTTGCGTCAGCGCCGAATCAAGGAAACAGCGCGCAATCTGGTCATTCTCGTCCAGGGTTTCTTCGCTTTCGGGTTGCGGAATCGCCCGGACATTACCATTGATAATCCTGGACTAATGAAAGTGCCTTTTGGAGTGGCGGTGGCGATGGCCACCGGAATTTGTTATTGCGCGGCTTTGTGGGCTTTGTAGAGCCCGCGCGAGGGAGACTCTGCTGATGAATCGTACGAGGCTGATGGTCGGGGTGGCAGTCGCGGTTGTCGCTGCGTTCCTGCTGAGCGTTTTCGTCTATCGTGAATTCAAGAAGGCGTCATTCAACAGGCCTGCCCCCACGCAGTATATCGTGGTGGCAGCGGTGCCTCTGCAGCTTGGGACGCCCGTCGACGCGTCGAACCTGAAACTGATTCCGTGGCCGAGCGGCCAGCCGGTGGCGGGAATGTTCACGCGCATACAGGATTGCCAGAACCGCGCGCTGATTACGCCCGTCGCGGCGAACGAGCCGATTCTGGACAGCAAGCTGGCACCCAAGGAAGCCGGAGCCGGTTTGTCCGCTACAATTCCACAGGGGATGCGCGCGCTTTCGGTGGCGGTCAATGAAGTCGTCGGAGTCGCCGGGTTCGTTATCCCGGGAACGATGGTGGATGTTTTAGTGACCGGCAACCTGCCTGTGTCGCAGCGGGGCGGCGACAACAACATTACGCGAACCATTTTGGAAAATGTGCGAGTGCTGGCCGCGGGGCAAAAGATCGAGCAGGATCAGTCTGGAAAGCCGCAAAAAGTTCCGGTGATCACTTTGCTTGTCTCTCCCGAGGACGCGGTGAAACTGACGATGGCAAGCACCGAGGGCAAAATCCAATTGGCACTGCGCAACACGATTGACACGAAAGTCACAGCTCCCGCGCCAGTGCTCCAGGCAGTTCTTTTCGCCGGCGTGCCCCAGGCGCCGGCCCCGGTGAGGCGCGTAAAGGGGAAGCCCGCGCCGCCACCGCCGCCGTATGTGATCGAAGTGATTAGCGGGGATAAGCGCCAAACCAAGAGCTTCTCAGATTAACGAGAGAGCCACAGAGGAAGCGAATGTACAAACAATTCCAAATGCAAAACAGGCTGTTCGGTCTGGCGCTATTTCTTTTTGTCCTAGCGATGCTGTTCAGCGGGCCGGCGACGGAAGCACAACAGGCGGCTGCTTCACAACAGGCGGCGACACCTGCTCCCGTTTCCACCACCCAGCAGCAGCCGCGCGAATCCGAGAATGCGCAAAGCCTGCATCTACTGGTGGGACATTCGCTGGTGATCACTTCTCCGACACGAATCAAGAGAGTGTCGATCGCCGATCCGGCCATCGCCGACGCGCTCGTTGTGAGTCCCAACCAGATTTTGATCAACGGCAAGGCCCCGGGCGGAGATTCGCTTCTGCTCTGGGACGAAGCGGGGCAAAGCCAGGCGTTCGACATCTCCGTGGACATTGACATCATGGGATTGAGCGAGAAACTTCATGAGGTTTTCCCGTCGGAGCCCGTTCAAATCGAAACGTTCAAGGATGTCGTGATGGTGTCCGGCCGGGTGTCTTCCGCGGAAGTTGCGAGCAAGATTCTGGAGGTCGTGAAGAGCGCGGCGCCCAAGGTTGCCAATACGCTGGAGGTTCCCGCTCCCGTCACTTCGGAAGTTATGCTGCAGGTGAGATTCGCTGAGGTGAATCGGCAGGCAGTCAGCGAGCTCGGTGCCAATTTCCTGAGGAATTTCGGTAGCAACATGCCGTTGTCGGTTGGCACCCAGCAGTTTGCTCCACCCAAACTGGGAACGACGTCCATCGTAAACAACAATGGCAGTACGACCACAACAACCACATCCGGAAACGAATTCGCAATCAGCGATCTCTTGAATGTCGCGCTATTCCGTCCCGATATAGATCTCGTGGTATTGATTAAGGCGTTGCAACAAAACAACTCGCTCCAAATATTAGCGGAACCAAATTTGATGACCGAGTCAGGCAAAGACGCCAGCTTCCTGGCGGGCGGCCAATTTCCGTTTCCCGTGCTTCAATCGACGGGAGGCGGAGGCGGTTTTGCGGGTATCACTATCCAGTTCAGGGATTTTGGTATTCGGCTGAATTTCACGCCCACGGTAATGCCCGACGGCCTGATTCACCTGAAGGTAGCACCCGAAGTCAGCTCGCTCGATTTTTCGAATGCGCTTACGATTCAAGGCTTTTTGATTCCGGCGCTGTCGGTTAATCGCGCCGAGTCCGAGATGGATTTGCGCGACGGGCAGAGTTTCGCAATTGCGGGTCTGCTGGACAACCGCGTGACACAACAGTTTGAGAAGATTCCCGGCATTGGCGATATCCCGATACTCGGGAAGCTTTTCCAGAGCCGGTCGCTAAACAAAAGCAGAAACGAGCTTCTGATCGTTGTCACTCCTCACATCGTGCAGCCGGTGGTGGCGGGACAAGCGCCTAAAGGCCCGGTAATGCCGTATCAGTTCTTGGGGCCGTCGGTTCCCCTGGATGCAAAACCAAAGGCGCCGAAATGAGGGCAAAAGACTCGACGAACGGGAATGTGGGTTCATGTTAACTGTTGCAATTGCTAGCAGCGATTCCGCCAGTTCCGCCCAGTTGCTGGCTTGTCTTCAGCAGACTGGCTTGGTGAAATCGGTTCTCCAGTGGCCGGTGCCCGGCTTCAAATTACCGGACGTCGATTCTCTGCCGGATGTCGTGCTCTTGGACTTATCACGCGATCCGGAAGCGTATTTTGCGCTCGGCGCAAACCTGCGCAGAATTCGTCCGGCAATCAAGCTTGTAGCTTGCGCAACTACAGTGCCACCCAATCCGCACCTTCTGCTCGAAGCCATGCGCAGCGGTGTTCAGGACTTCGTGCCCAAACCAGTCAGCACAGATACCCTGAAACAGATGCTGCTGAGATTTTCTGGAGACTTAGACTCAAAGGTTCAGACAACTCTCGACAAATTGATCGTAGTGATGGGAGCCAAAGGCGGCGTGGGCACGACCACCGTGGCCGTGAACCTAGGCGTTCAATTGTCAACCTTTGCGCACAAGCACGTTGCACTGCTCGACTTCGCGCGTCCTCTTGGAAATGTTCATCTCTTCCTCGACCTGCAGCCAAAATTCAATTTGCGCGACGCTTCGGAAAATATCGAGCGGCTTGATAGCCGGTTTTTTGCCGGACTTCTGACACACCACGCGACGAAGTTGGAAGTTCTCGGTGGGGCAACGCATCCGGAAGAGTGGCAAACGATAGCCGTTTCGCAACTCGAACGCGTGGTGAACGTCGCCCAGAATGCGTTTGACATGGTTCTGCTGGACCTTGGCTCCCAATTCTCGTCGGATTGGGCTCAGATTCTGCGCATGGCGCGAATGGTGCTGATCATATCCGAAGCGAATGTTCCTTCTTTATGGACACTGCAACGGCGTTTATTGGCGTTGTCGGGGATGGGCGTCGAACCTTCACGCGCCCGAATCATCATCAATCGCTGGCATAAGGGCGACGACGCGGCGCTGAAGAGCATCCAGAAAGACATCAGTCGCCCCATTTTTGCCTGCTTGCCGAACGATTTCCGAAAAGCCAGCGAGTCCATCAATCTGGGAACGCCCTTGATGGAGAATCATAACAACACACTCAGTAACCAATATCGTCAAATTGCCGCGCAGCTTGTGGGAATAGATGCGGGCCCGGTTTTCAAGAAGAGTTTCTTCTCATTACCTGCCAAGAGGTAGACGACGATGAATAGTCCCATGCCAGTCACGAGAACGGATTTCGCGGCCACGAAGGTGGCGATCCATCGTAAGTTGATTCAGAAATTGAACCTGGACCGGCTGGCGGATGTGAATCGCGAAGAGGTGCGCCGCGAAGTGGGGCAAATCCTCGAAACCATCGTCGTCGGAGACTCCACTCCGATGAATCTCCAGGAAAGAGAGCGCCTCGCGCAAGAGGTATTGGATGAGGTTTTCGGACTGGGTCCACTCGAGGGACTCCTGAGCGACCATGAAGTTTCCGACATTCTCGTCAATACGTACAAGCGAGTTTACATCGAACGCAAGGGAGTCCTTGAGCTGACGCCGATTCAATTCCGCGACGATGCGCATTTGATGAGTATCATTGATCGCATCGTTTCCGCGGTCGGGCGGCGCGTGGACGAATCTTCTCCGATGGTCGACGCGCGCCTTGCCGACGGCTCCCGCGTGAATGCCATCATTCCTCCGCTGTCCGTGGATGGACCTTGCCTTTCCATACGGCGATTCGGCCGCGACCCGCTGACGGCAGAGGATTTGGTCAGTAACAACACGTGCACTCAGGTCATGCTTGATCTGTTGTTGGGATGCGTCAAGGCGCGATTGAACGTTCTGATCTCCGGCGGGACCGGCGCCGGCAAGACCACTCTGTTGAATGTGCTCTCTTCGGCAATCTCCAATCGAGAACGGATTGTCACCGTCGAAGATGCCGCCGAGCTCCAGCTTCACCAGGAGCATGTGGTTCGTCTCGAGACTCGGCCCGCTAACATTGAGGGGAAAGGCTCCATCCAACAGCGGCAATTGGTAATTAACTGCCTGCGTATGCGTCCCGATCGAATCATCGTCGGCGAGGTGCGTGGCGAAGAGGCCCTCGACATGCTTCAGGCCATGAATACGGGTCACGACGGTTCCCTCACCACGATTCACGCGAACACGCCTCGCGACGCCATCGGCCGCCTCGAAACCATGGTGGCGATGGCCAGTTTGAATATTCCCGAGAATGCGATTCGCCGGCAGATTGCTTCAGCGCTTGACTTGGTTGTTCAGGTGAGCCGCATGAGCGACGGCACCCGCAAGGTTGTCAGTATCGCTGAGTTGACCGGCATGGAAGGGAATGTTGTGACCATGCAGGATATTTTCGTCTTTCGGAAGCGCGGCATCCGCGAGACAGGCGAGGTCATGGGCGATTTCGTCGCGACCGGGATTCGGCCCAAGTGCACTGAACGTTTGGCTGTTGCTGGTGTTCAATTGCCGATTGCCATGTTCGAGGTTGTGCCGGTTGGCTAGGGAGTTTCCTATGCTGTTTTCAATTCTAGTCTTGGCATGCGGGGGCAATGCGTCGGACGGTTGCCGATTAGATTGCCTGCGGGAAGGGAGGCGGAAATGGCTTTATTGATTTCCATGCTCACCTTTTTATTCGCGACTGTAGTGCTCGTCCTCGTCTGGCTCTTTGTGGGAGCCGACAAAAATCAGGAATTAGTACGTCGTCGATTGGAAGCCGTGCACAAAGCGGAACGCCGCGGTGAGGCTTCGCTGTCGCTAAAACTGGTGCGTGACGAGATGCTGAGCGGCGTTCCCGCGCTGAACCGGCTGCTGATGCGCTGGTCGTGGGCCACCAAACTTCAGGAATATCTGGTTCAGGCCGGAATGGATGTCAAGCCTGCAAAGATCGTCTTGCTAAGCTTTGTCTTGGCTTTGGGCGGATATTTGATCTGCGGATATTTCTATCCATCAGTTTTCGTAGCGATTGCTTCGGGAATTGTGTTGGGTGGCATTCCTTTTGCCGCCGTGGCGTGGAAGAGGCGGCGGCGTTTGCGCAAATTTGAAGAGCATCTTCCCGAAGCGCTGGACCTACTGGGGCGTGCCGTCCGAGCCGGTCACGCTTTCACTACCGGGCTGGAAATGATCGCGAAGGAAGCGAGTGAGCCAATCGCGGGAGAATTCCGCAAGACTTTTGAGGAACAAAACTTCGGAATTCCTCTGCGGGATGCACTCTTGAACATGAGCGAACGGATTCCCTCCCTGGACGTCCGTTTCTTTGTTACAGCCTTGTTGATACAGAAGGAGACGGGCGGCAACCTGGCCGAGATTCTTGATAGTCTGTCGCGCGTGATTCGGGACCGATTCCGAATTTACAGGGACGTGAAGACGAAAACTGCGCAGGGACGGCTGACGGCCGGCATTCTCATTGCGCTGCCGCCCCTGATGATGCTCGCTTTGGGCTCGCTGAATCCGCATTACATGAAAGTGCTGTTTACGGATCCCATTGGTCCCCTTATTTTGTTGACGGCCGGCATCATGCAGGTCGTCGGATCCGCGGTCATTTGGAAGATCATTCATTTCGAGGTGTGAGGACGGTTCAATGGAGAGACTAAAATGCTCTGGCTGATGACAGCGGCTACGTTCCTAGCGACTTTCGCGGTTTTCGCCGGCTTGTTTTATGCCTTCGCGCCCAAGGAACAGGGTGTGGCATCGCGCCTTTCCCGTTTGTTCCAGCCTGGGCAGCGCGCCGCACAAACTCCCTTTGCCGACAAGCAGAAAGAGCGCATGCGGAACACCCTCGCCACAATCGGAAGAGCCCTTCCTGCCTCCTCGACGGCTCAACAGTCCAAGACGGAACTTACGATGATCCGAGCGGGCTACCGCAGCCCGAAAGCCCTGTTGGCTATGCGCGGTATTAAGATATTGCTACCAATTGCCGCCCTTGGCCTGGTCTTCGGCACGGGCTTTTACCATCGGAACCCGATTGTTTTTCCTCTGTTAGCCGCAGCCTTGGGTTATCTCCTGCCTGATATTTGGCTCAGTTCACGCGTGCATGCGCGTCAGCGCCACTTGCGCAGGGGGCTTCCCGACGCGTTGGATTTGCTTGTGATCTGCGTTGAAGCGGGCCTGGGCCTCGACCAGGGCTTAATGCGTGTCGCGCAAGAGCTCCGTATTGCCCATCGCGAACTCAGCGACGAGTTGCAGCTAGTGAATCTGGAAATGCGCGTCGGAAAGACGCGCATTGAGGCCCTTCGGGAACTGGCTCGCCGAACTGGCCTAGAGGATATCAAAGCGTTAGTGGCCATGCTGGTCCAGACGGAGCGCTTTGGCACTAGCGTCGCCCAGTCACTGCGGGTCCATTCGGATGATTTGCGCCTTAAACGGCGGCAGCGTGCAGAAGAGAAGAGCGCGAAAACGACGGTCAAGATGGTTCCGGCGCTTGTATTTTTTATTTTCCCGGCTTTGATGGTTGTCATTCTAGGCCCTGCTGTACTCACTTTGATGCGGAACTTCCCTCATTAGAGTGACGCGGAACGTAACGACCTCGTGGAAAACGCGAGGTCGAATTATTCAATCTGGAGAGTGAAATGGACAACGTAACTTTGATTCGTGTTGTTTGCGGCGTGGCGGCGGTGTTGGTGCTTTTCATTATCGTTTGGAGACGCAAGCGGAAATCCGTCGACTAATCGCACGGCCGCGGAGTCCCACAAAATACTAGTTCTGTCTCCCGTGTGAGGACGGGTCTGTACGCGCGCTACTACTGATATGCTCGAAAGCTCTGCTGTATACATCTACAACAAGACGCGCCAGACCTTCGTGGCCACGGAGGTCACTGTCGCCGACAGCTACGTCCGCCGCCTCGTCGGTCTGCTGGGGAAAACGAAACGATGGGCGCAGCACGGCAAGGCCCTGTGGATTGTGCCCTCTCAGGGTGTGCATACGATCGGGATGTTGTTTCCCATCGACCTGATTTACCTGAGCAAAGAGAAACAAGTCATCCACGTTGAGGAATTTGTCCGGCCTTTTCGGATCTCCAAAGTCTCGCTGAAGACTAGGAGCGTAATCGAACTTCCGCCGCACACGATTTATCGCACAGGGACGCAGGTGGGGGACGAAATCGAGATTTCAGGCGCGGGCTAACGCTAGAGGTGCATGCCGACAAATCACCGGGCAATCGCGCCATTGCGGACGCCTAACTAGCGGAATTGGCGGCAAGAATGACGCCGCCTGCTCCCGAAGCGAAGGCGAGTTCGCTGGTGGAAACGGTAAAGAAAATAAACGGCAGCAGGCCGCGGATGTGTTATAGTTGCTCTGCGCTTAATACCGCGGTTGTGTTGTGCGGCTGCTCCGGATACGTAGTACCTGAGATTCCCCGCCTTCAGTTCTCTCCGATGTTTTCAGCGTAATTTCAAACCAACACTGGTAATCAGGATTACCGTGCGTGTCTGAACGTTTGTGCGCACGGAATCGATTCCGCCAGTAGAGAAGGCAATACACAAGATGGACAGCTTTACAGAATTACCGATTTCGAGTTACACGAAGGACCGCATTGCGTCGAATCACTTTTCGATTCCGACGCCGGTGCAAGCCGCGGCAATCCCGCAGGCCCTGGAAGGAAAAGATGTGCTCGCGACCGCGCAGACGGGAACAGGCAAGACGCTGGCGTTTTTGATTCCAGTGATGGAACGGCTGCTTCAGCAACAAGCCCCGGGAATCGCGGCGCTCGTTCTGGTGCCGACGCGCGAACTCGCCATGCAGGTGGTCGATCAGTACAACGCGCTGAGAGGCGCAAAACTGTCGCCTGCCGCGCTCGTTGTTGGAGGCTTGGCAGAAGGCGCGCAACTTACGGCGCTGCGCAAGGGCGCGCGGCTCGTGGTCGCCACGCCCGGGCGATTGGAAGATTTTCTCGACCGCAAATTGGTTCATTTCCGCACGCTGCAAGTTCTGATTCTCGATGAGGCGGATCGCATGCTCGATATGGGATTCCTTCCGGCGATCCGCAGAATCGTGGGAGTGCTGCCGAAAGAGCGGCAAACAATGTGCTTTTCCGCGACGCTTGAGGCTTCGGTCGCGCACTTAGTCCACGACTACATGCGGCATCCCGTGCGGCTTGCGTTCGGCTCGACGCTAAAGCCCTCCGAAAACGTACGCGTGCAGGCATTCGAGGTCTCTGCAGATGGCAAGCAGGACCTTTTGCAGCGCTTGCTTGCCGGAGAAACAGGGCGTTGCCTGATTTTCGCGCGCACGAAACGGGGCGCGGAACGTCTGGCAAAAAATCTGAATCGCGAAGGGTTTGCCGCGGCCATGATTCATGGCGGGCGCTCGCAATCGCAGCGAACGGCTGCGCTCAGCGGATTTCAGCAGGGCCGCTACCGCATATTGGTGGCGACCGATCTGGCTTCGCGCGGCATCCACGTGCAGGATATCGCGCACGTCATCAATTATGATTTGCCCGAGATTGCCGAGAATTTCATTCATCGTGTCGGCCGCACAGGGCGAGCCGGCGAGCGCGGAGTCGCTTCGACTCTCTTCGCGCGCGAGCAACGCGCGGAATTGTTTCAATTGGAGCGCACGCTCGGCATTCAAATCGAGAGGATGCAGGACGATGGCAGCCGCTTCGCGAAGATGGAGCGCGGCAACGGTCGCGCGCCGGCACATCGTTCCGCCCATTCGCTGAACCTCAGCGAATCAACCGGCCACAGCGCGTCCGCTCCGATATTCAGGATGGATCGATTGCCTGGCGAGGTGCTGCAGGCGCAGATGGAGAGCTAGCCCGCTATTTCGCGGGAATGCCAAACTGCGATTCCTAACCCCGGCGTATTTTAGCCGGGGGAAGGATTTCGCAGGCAACTCGAAGCAGCCGCTTATTTTGCCGCGGAGTTTGTAGCGCGCCGGCGTTGATGCAGTTTATTGAAATCCTTCATGTACACGCGCAGGCCGAAGTCGGGAGTGATTTTCGTGTACCCAGGCACGAGTTGTTCCTTGTAGTGATCCAAGTAGAAATCGAACGGATCGCCCGGATCCATGTCAATCAGAACCATATCCGCGCCGCTCATCGTCAGTTTGCCGAACCGAAGCTGATTTCCCTGGTACGACATATAATTTGGGAGTCGCAAATATTTAATTGGCTTGTCCTCCCGCCCGCCGAAAGTCTGCACCAGCGTGCCGCCTGCAAACCGGATGGCGGTGACTTTCCCTTCGATGTGCGGCGGGGGCAGGATTTGCGATAGATCGAGGATCAACTCGTTCTGGTCCACGCTCACGCCTGGGATCTTGCTCGTCTTCACGAAATCGGCAATCGCGACATTGAAAAGATCCATCAGTCCCTTCACGGGGAGATGCAGCGCTCTGATTTTTTTGCTGTGCATCCGAATTTTCCCGTCGGGAGTGGGACTCAGTACTCCGTCGGTTTCAAAGGGTACGTCGCCCTTCGTGAGTTTCCCTTTTATTTTTAGCAGGCCCTTGTCGATCCTGATAGAAATGCCTTCCAGTGGGGCGCCCGGCCTCGCGAAAACGTAGGAATTAAGGACGTTCGCGAGGGACATCGTGTCAATCGCGATTTCTCCGGAGCTGATTTCAATGTTGAACGATTTCTTGTCGTCGAAAACGGGGATCTTGTTTTCGCCGGTGGGGACCACTTCGCCGTTCAGCGTTTGGATATGCACCACGACGGAATCCGAAAAGTGATAGAGCACGTTCCGCATCTGCACTTTCACCATCGTTTTTTGATCGACGAGAGAAGGCTGCGTTTGCCCCGACACGGTGAGCGGAACCAGAATGCAGGCAACGAAAGCCAGGGTCTGGTAAATCGGCCAACACGTTGGGCTGGGGCAAGTCGACAAATTTCCATTTTTTCGCAAGTTTCACGCTCCGAGGTTAAGATGATGCGGACTTTCCCGGCGTCTCTCCAATCTTTGCGGAGACCGGAAACGCGGCGCGCTTTCGCGCACGGACATTTCACGCCATAATTAAACGGCGTCGGCGCGGCAGCCGGTTGCGTTGGTCTCTGCATTGCGGAGCGGACCGACGGACACCGGGGGAAGGTTATCCGATTCGATGCGCGAGAAGATAAAACAAATTATCGAAAGCTACCGGGAGAGTGCGCCGCTCGCTGAAGCGTACACGATTCCGTCTTCGTGGTATGTGGATCCGCGCGTTGCGCAACTCGAAAACGAGGCGCTGTTTGCGCGGAACTGGCAAATGGCCGGCCGCACCGATCAAGTCGCCGAGCCAGAACAATTCTTCACCGGCGAGGTTGCCGGAGAGCGTGTGGTCGTGGTGCGCGACGCAAATCGCGAGCTGCGTGCTTTCTACAACGTGTGCCGGCACCATGCGGCAGCCGTCGTCACCGAGTCTGAAGGCCACGCGGCAAACTTTCGCTGCCCGTATCACGGATGGACGTATGGCACGGACGGCACGCTGAAAGGCACGCCCGATTTCGACGGCGTTTGCAATTTCGACCGCAGCAAGAACGGCTTGGTGCCCGTTCGCGTGGCGGCGTGGGAGAAATTTGTTTTCGTCAATCTGGACGCGAAATCGGGGTCTCTGGAAGCTTTCCTTGGTGGCCTAATCAAGCGCGTCGAGCCGCTTCGTCTCGCTTCTCTGCATTTTTTTGAGCGCCGCTGCTACGATTTGAACTGCAACTGGAAAGTTTACGTTGATAATTTTCTTGATGGCGGGTATCACGTCCCCTATCTCCACAAGGGACTGAACAGCGTCCTTGACTATGCGAATTACACGATCGAGAACGAAGATCGTTTCTGCCTTCAGTCGAGCCCCGTGGAAACGTCGAGCGCGAATGCGGATGCTGATGCGGCGGCGACGCGGCAAGGCAAGCGCGCGTTCTATTTTTGGCAGTATCCCAACTTTATGTTGAACTGGTATGAAGGTTATCTCGATACGAATCTCGTGTTGCCGCTTTCCATCGATCGTTGCCGCGTGATTTTCGACTTTTATTTTGCGGATACTGGTCACGGCGCGAAGGAATACAATCAGCAAAGCGTCGCCGTCAGCCATCGCGTGCAGGAAGAGGACGTTGGCATATGCGAAGCGGTGCAGCGCGGGTTGCATTCACGGGCTTATGTGGCAGGACGCCTCTCCGTGCGTCGCGAAGCAGGCGAGCATTTATTTCATCGTTTGCTGCGCGCGGATTTGAAAGCAGGGTTGGACTGCGGACACGATTCCAATGAGTGATGTGACGCGGAGTTCCCACCCTATGGCAAGCAATGCAAAGGATCGGGCGCCCAAAGGTTAGCAAGAAAGAAGGAACCGGAGACGAAGCGAAAATGAATGCCAAAGCGGGTGCGCAGGAGAGATTCCGCAATGTACGGAAGAGCGTACTGAATCTGAGCCATCGAATCCACGCGAATCCAGAGCTTGGATTCCAGGAAGAGAAAGCCTGCGCGTGGCTGGCGGATGAACTGGCGGATGCCGGATTCGAGGTGCAACGCGGCGTTTGCGATGTGCCGACCGCGTTCATCGCGCGCTCGGGAAGCGGCCCATTGCATGTTGCGATTTGCGCGGAATATGACTGCCTGCCCGAAATCGGTCATGCGTGCGGGCACAACATGATCGCGGCAATGGCGGCAGGCGCGGGAATCGCCGCGGCGAAAGTCGCGGACGAAGTTGGACTCACGGTGAGTGTTATCGGCACGCCGGCCGAAGAAGTCGGAAACGCGAGCGGAAAAATCGTAATGCTTGAACGCGGCGGATTTGACGGAATACATGCGGCGATGATGGTCCATCCTGC
>DASZCH010000150.1:0-41615 GCA_035943235.1 Candidatus Acidiferrales bacterium | reverse complement strand
TGCGTGTACTGGTCCTTGGCATCCACCGCGTTCGCAAGAGAAGTCATTGTCTCAACCACTGGTGTCGGCAGGCGGTCGAGAGATAACGCCGGGCTTCTCTCGTTCAGCGATTGTGAGAACTGTTCAATCCTTTGGTAGATTTCATTGAATGCCTCTGGCCCGGTTGAAAACTGGCGGTGCAGCATCACGCCCAGATAGGCCTCGAGCACGTCGCGTTTCCACGTTTTCGAGTCACCTGGCTCACGGCGCTCCGCTGTAAAAACCGCATTGCCGCCCTGATGTTTTGAGAGATACATCGAAGAATCCGCCACCTGGATCAATTCCTGCGGAGTGGAACCATGAATCGGATAGGTCGCGATTCCAAAACTCGCCGTGATGTTTTTGTCGCGAAGGAGCGGGTCGGATGCCACCCAGCTTCGGAGTTTCCCTGCGATTTGCCGCGCCTGCTCCACGCTCGTTTCCGGCATCAAGACAACAAATTCGTCGCCGCCATAGCGCGCCACCACGTCTGAACGCCGGCAATTCTGTTCGAGGATCAGGCCGACGCGTTGCAGCACCACGTCGCCTTCCAAATGCCCGTAGAAATCGTTGACGAACTTGAACCGGTCGAGGTCCATGAGCGCCAGGGAGAAAGGCCGGTTCGCGCGCGTCGAACGTTTCCATTCCGCTGAGAGCGCCTCCATCAGGAAGCGGTGCGTCTTGACTCCGGTCAATCCATCGGTGATGGCTTGCTCCTGGGCTTTTTGGAAGATCACCGCGTTGTTGAGGCCGCCGGCAAAAAGATCGGCCAGCGTGCGGAGCAACTGAATCTCCTCTTCTTCGAATTCCAAAGGCTCCGACGATTCGGCGTAAAGCACGCCCAGCAAATTGTCCGCGACGTTTATCGGCAGAGCGATGGCGGATACGGATCCCGGAAGCACGGGATGGGGGCTCGTCGCGTTCACCTGTCGCACGATGGCCAGCGTTCCGGTTCGCGCGACTTGGCCCACCAATCCTTCGCCCAAGGTAATCCGGCGTCCAATGGCGTCCCGCCTCGTGCCTGCTTCCGCTTGTACCAGCAATTCTTTCGCGGAATAATCCAGAGTCGCGATGCCCATGTGGTCGTAGGGCAACCCTAGTTCAAGCTCTTCCGCCACTTTTGCCAGCATTTCTTCGGGATTCAGGGTTGTAATCGCGTGGTTCGAAATTTTGTTCAGCAGAGTCAGTTGGCGCGACTTTTTTTGTTCCTGCGCAAACAGCCGGGCATTTTCCATCGCGATCCCCGCCTGGCTTGCGAGCACGCGCATCAACTCGAGGTGGCTTTCGTCAAACGCGCGCTCCTGGCTGCTGTGAATCGCCATTACGCCGATGGCCCGGTCGTAGAGAATTAACGGCACGCCGCAAAAACATCCCGCGGCGCGCGTGGTTTTTACGCCGAGCCTGCCTAATTCGGCCGGGAAATTCTCGCGGATCAGCAGTGGCTGTCGTTCGCGGATCATGTATTCGGTCAGACGGTTTCCGGCCGGCCGCACGCGTTTTGGCAGCCTGGCGTTGTCCACCACTTCGAGTTCGTAGCGAATCTGCTCATGCGCACTGTCATACGTCGCTATGTAGAAGCTTGCCAGATCGAACAAACGCCGCATCTCGATGTAGATCGTTTCGAACAACGTGTCGGTATCCAGAGTCGAGCTCATCGCGCGGCCAATTTCGTTCAGAATGTGAAGCTCCTCGCTGCGCCGCGAAGTTTGTTGGATCAAATAACTGTTCTCGACCGCCATGCCGATCTGATACCCGAGCGCAAGCAGCAGCCTTAATTCCGGGGGTGTGAAAGGGCGGCTGTCCGGCGTTCCGAGCAGCAACACGCCCAGGACGCGTTCCTTTGCCTGCAGGCTGATTCCCACTACGGTTCGCAGATTCTGGGCCAGCAACAGCTCGCGAATGCGCTTGAAGGAAGGCTCCCGCTCGAGCGCCCCCCACATCCCATCTTTCGCCAGATCGCGCAAGACGACCAGTCCACCCAGGCGCGCCACCAGCTTCACAATTGCATCCTCGAGATTCTCTTCCAGCACTTTCGAGCTGAACTCGTCCGTCAGTCCCGTCGTCACCACGGAAACAGGGCCGGTGGCATCACCGTAATGCAGGCACAGCGCACCGCTCGGAATGCGCACAACGTTAAGCACGCGGTCCAGCGCCTGCGCGAGCATCTTCTGAATTTCGCCGCCGACAAAGCTCGAAGTCGCAAGATTCAAGTTCGAAAGCGCGAGCATGTTGCGTTCCACGCGGTGCCGCTCTTCCTCATACACCGCCATCACCATCAACACGCCGCAGAAAAGTTGAGGTACCAGCAAGGGCAAATGAAGATCAAATCCACCCAACCACGGGCTTCTCGGTTGCAGCAGAATTCCCAAATCCAGCACGCCCCATGTGACAAACGAAGCGGCCAGCAGGAAATCCGACGGAGATTCGCGCTTGCGTCCTTCGTGCCAGAAAACGCGCGCCACAACGAACAGGAGCAGCGCCACCCCGAGATACAACGAGACAGATACCCACGCCTCCGCATGCGCCACGGCCCACAGGGCCGCGAGCGCGGCCACACCGCCAGTGGCGCCGAGCCGCACCGTCATCCTTCCGTAGAGACGCGCTGCCGTCAAAAACAGCAGAGCCGCCACAGCCGGCAGCCACTCCTCGGCGGCCGAAACCCACGTCGGATGCCCGAGCCACAATTCCAACACGCCGCCGAGAGAAGTCAGGGCCACCGCCAGCCAGCCGCCCGCCCACACCAGCAGATAACTCTGGCGCTTCAACGCGTAGACGTACGTGAAGAACGCGGCCAGAAGCAGGGCTCCGGCCAGCAGGACGACTCCGACGATTCCCGCCTGAGTCAACAAGTCATCGCTCCAATAAGAAATCGGCAGGGGTGCTCTGGGAGGATAGCAGAATTTGCCGCAGACAAAGCGCCGCGTGCTTGCGCGGTTGACGTTCCGCACAATGCTCTCCCAAGCGAGCTTCCCCCCTTGATTTGCGCGTCAAACAGTTGCGCGGCCCAGCCGGTTCCGTCAATCAACTATAAAATTCCACTCCTGATGCGGCAACGGTACGACGGTACTTTTGAACCCTGTTCTGTCTAAATCTTCTATTGCTTTCCCATAGGCAGTCTGCCATTCTCCCCCTTGTTATCCCATAGGTGAAGCTAATTATTATGACAGCCAAAGCAGGCGGCAACACAAACCAAAAACCTGACGAAGAAAAAAGCGAGAAGGCCGACGTTCAGCAGGGGACTCTCGCCCTCATGATTTTGAAGACGCTCGACTCCATGGGCGCCCTGCACGGCTACGGAATCGCCCGCCGCATCGAGCAGACCAGCGGCAATTTGCTGTCATTGAACTACGGCACGCTCTACCCCGCGCTTCTCAAACTGGAACAAGAGGGCTATATCGCCTCCGAATGGGGGCTTTCGGACAACAATCGCAAGGCA
Organism: Candidatus Acidiferrales bacterium; assembly: GCA_035943235.1. Lineage (GTDB taxonomy): Bacteria > Acidobacteriota > Terriglobia > Acidiferrales > UBA7541 > DAHUXN01. The sequence goes on along the minus strand of DASZCH010000150.1, from coordinate 38,161 downwards.
AAATTCTACAAGCTGACGCGCGCTGGCCGGAAGCAACTCGAACGCAAAGCGCAAGACTGGGTGCAGACCACCGCGATCCTGGCGCGATTTTTGTCACCGGAAGGGGAGCGGACATGAGAGCGCTGCGCGCGTGGCTTTTGCGTTTCGGCGGACTATTTGCGCGGACGCGCCGCGACCGCGATCTCGCCGAAGAGATCGATAGCCATCTCCAGCTGCACATCGAGGACAATCTTCAGCGTGGCATGACGCCCGCGGAAGCGCGCCGCCAGGCGCTTATCAAGTTAGGAGGCGTCGAGCAAACCAAAGAGCGTTACCGCGACCGCCGTGGCATCCCGTTCCTCGAAACGCTCTTGCAGGACATTCGCTTCGGCCTCCGCATGCTGCGCAAATCCCCCGGCTTCACGGCGGTCGCCGTTCTCACTCTCGCCCTCGGCATCGGCGCCAACACCGCCATCTTCAGCCTTCTCGATGGTCTCGTTTTTCGCGATTTGCCAGTGCCGCATCCTGGGCAGCTAGTTCATGTGGCCGCGTATTCGCCGGACGATTCTGATTCTGGGCTGTCGCTTCCGATGTACGAGGAGATCGCCCACGATCAAAAAGTCTTCTCCGCTATGTTTTCGTGGGAAGGCGAAGGCATTTCCAACGTGGAGATAAACGGCTCGCTCACGCGTGGCGATGTTTGGCCCATTGACGGAAATTTCTATGCGAACCTTGGCGCCGTGCCGGAGTTCGGGCGCCTCATCGGCCCACAGGACGTCGACTTCTACTCTTCGACGCCCACGCAGGTAGCCGTGCTCGGCTATGATTACTGGCGTACCCACTTCGGCGCGGATCGAAATATTGTAGGTAAGACCATCAAGATCGAGCAGACCCCGTTCACCATCATCGGCGTGACCAGACCAGGATTTTCGGGCATGACGGCGGACGTCCCCTTTGAAATCGCGGTACCCTTCACGACAGAGCCGCTCATTGAAGGCCACATCGATGTGCAGAAGCATCTGCAACGGCGCGACGGCCTGTGGTACGACGCGGCTGGCCGCCTCAAGCGTGGCGTCACGCTGGAACAGGCGCGCGCGCAACTCGAATCGCTTTGGCCCGCCATTCGCACGGCTACCCTGCCCACGAGTCCGGAACAACGCGCCCGCTTCCAGGGGCTCCGGCTGAAATTGGTGGCGGATTCTACAGGCAGCTCCTACATGCGTGGACGATTTTCGACTCCGCTCTACGTTCTCCTGGGAATCTCCAGCCTCGTCTTGCTCATCGCCTGCTTGAACCTCGCAAGCCTGATATTGGCGCGGGCGGCTACGCGAAGCCATGAAATGAGCGTTCGCATCGCCCTTGGCGCCAGCGTCTGGAGGCTCGGGCGACAGTTGCTGACGGAAAGTGTGATGCTTTCAGTCGTGGGGGCTCTGGTCGGCTTCGCTCTCGCGCTCTGGGGAAGCGAGGTCCTTTCTAGATTTATCTTCTCGCAGACTTACAGTGTCCCAGCGGGGCTGAATCTCACACCTGATCTCCGAATCCTGGGATTCGCCACGTCCATAGCAGTCTTGACGGGAGTTCTTTTCGGTCTTGCCCCAGCGCTGCGCATATTTGCCGAGGATCCAAATGCAGCTCTTCAGCAAAGTTCACGCAGCGTCGACCACGGAACGGGGCGTCTGGGCAAGGGCCTGATTTTGACGCAAATCGGGCTGTCTCTGATTCTCCTTGCTGATGCGGGCCTCTTTATTCGCAGTCTGGAAAAATTGCTTCACGTCGACCCGGGCTTCCAGACGCAAAATTTGGTCGAAGTTCAGCTTTATCCCAAACCCGGCGGATATAAGAATCTGAACTGGGCAAGTTACGACCACCAATTAACCGATGAAATTGCCAACCTTCCCGGCGTGCAGTCAGTAGGTTTGGCGCACATGCGAATTGGCGGTGGCAATACATGGCGTGAGCCAATCGAGCGCAGTGGAACACGAAATTCAACCGTTATGGCCGACTTCGTATTTGCCAGACCGGGATTATTCCGCACGCTGGGCATTCGACTGGTTCGCGGGCGCACATTCACCTGGGAAGATAACGACCACGCGCCCGACGTGGCGCTGATCAGCGAGAGCCTGGCTCGAACTCTTTTCCCCGCAGGCGACGCAATCGGCCGGCAAATTCATTTCCCCAACGAACCGCAATGGAAAGACGTTCAAGTGGTCGGCATCATCGCCAATGCCAGCCTCTACGATATTCGCCTGCACGCGCCGCCCACAATCTATTTGTCCGCTATTCAGCACGGCGATTACTCTGGCTGGCCCGACTTGGTCATCCGAACTCGAGCTGCGCCTGACCGTATCGAAGGCTCGATCCAGCAAGCCGTGCAATCCATCGGCCATGAGTATGTTTGGAAGATCCGCAGAGTCTCTGCGAATATTGATGAATCGCTTATACAGGAGCGCATCACCGCCATGTTGTCGGCATTTTTCGGGGCGCTGGCACTCCTGATTGCCGCGATTGGCCTCTATGGTTTGGTTTCCTATAACGTCACCCGCCGCACTCGCGAACTCGGCATCCGTCTGGCGCTTGGCGCGCAGCGCGGGGCAGTTCTGCGCATGGTTCTGCGCGACGCGCTTGTCCTGACGCTGATTGGAATTGCTATGGGTCTGCCCTGTGCGCTTGCGGCCACGCGGCTCATCGCGCACATGCTTTTCGGTGTGACGCCCTACGATCCGCTAACGCTCGCGACCATCGCCGCCGCCCTTGTCATAGTGGGCGCACTAGCGGGCTACATCCCCGCGCGGCGGGCCATGAGCGTCGATCCTATGGTTGTTCTGCGCCACGAATGACCTTCTGTAGCTGTCTGCCCGAGGCGCGGCCTGTCGCCCTGAGGATGGTGCGAAGTATTTGCCATTTCTAGCCGCTTGTTTACCCTCCAGTACGAAGTACCACTTGTCTAATGCGTGTCCTGAGCGTTTTCACGAAGGGGGGACACGGGCCAGTGGCGACTGCCGCTGCCTTTCACAGGCACAACTAGTTTCGCGCTGCGCAAACTCGTGCTAGCGTCGTCGAGAGCGAAAATTCGACGATGCGAACGATGCACCCGGGCTACAGACCAAAAAACGCACCCCTAAGACCGCAAAAAACTCCCCGAAAACGCCCAGACTTGGTCGCAAATGAAATCAAGTTGTGTCGGACCTCCGACATCTTCCGCGCCTGCCCACTTTCTAGCGGGATACAGTCCCGCGGCATTGCGAAATATGACGCTGCGAAAACTCGATTTTGCCGAGCCCTTCCGTTAAGTTAAGATGTACGTTTTCCATAACACGAAAGGACCTCACAGGGCGCATCCCGAAATTATGTCTGCTGACTCAAAACCTCGCGTTCGCTTCGCGCCCTCGCCAACGGGCTACCTCCACGTCGGTGGCGCTCGCACGGCTTTGTTCAACTGGCTTTTCGCGCGCCACGAAGGCGGCACGATGATCCTGCGCATCGAGGACACGGACGTCGAGCGCAATAAGCCGGAGCTTGTCGATGGAATCCTCGCGGGCTTGCGCTGGCTCGGCCTGCCGTGGGACGAAGGCCCGTACTTCCAGTCGCAGCGCCTGGAAGTGTATCGCGCCGCGGCGGAAGGCTTGCTCGCGAGCGGCGCTGCCTTTCCGTGCTATTGCAAAGCGGTGCAGTATGCGGGCGCCGATGCCATTGTCGAAGGCGAAGAGGGAGCGGAAAAAGCCGCGCGCATTCCTCCGTGTCCGTGTCGCGATTTAACTCCCGCCGAACGCGCGGAAAAAGACCGCCAGGGTTTGCCGCGCGCGATTCGCTTTGCGTCTCCGCGCTCTGGCGTCACGCGATTCGAAGATGCCGTGTTTGGCCCGCGCGAAGTGCAGAACAGCGAGATTGAGGATTTCGTTCTCCTGCGCTCGTCGGGTTTGCCAACGTATCAACTCAGCGTCGTTGTCGACGACATCGACATGCGCATCACACACATTATTCGTGGCGCCGATCATCTGTCGAACACGCCCAAACAGGCCTTGCTCTATGAAGCCTTGGACGCAACGCCGCCGATTTTCGCCCATGTGCCTTTGATCCTCGGACCGGATCGCACGCGCCTTTCGAAACGTCACGGCGCGACCAGCGTGAGTTCCTACGCCGACGAAGGTTTTCTTCCGGAGGCGTTTCGCAATTTTCTCGCGTTGCTCGGATGGTCCACCGGTTCCGATGAGGAGTTTCTGCGCACCACGGATCTCATCGACCGGTTTTCGCTTTCCGGCGTCAGCCGCACGAACGGAATATTCGATCGCGACAAACTCGAGTGGTTCAATTCGCAATATTTGCAGAAGCTTCCCATCGATGACCTTCTACCGTACGTCAAAGCCGAACTGCAGCGCGCCCGCTTGTGGCGCGAGGAATGGGATGGCGCCGAACGCGAATGGTTTGCGCATACGGTCGATATTCTTCGCCCGCGCACGCGATTGCTTCCGGATTTTGCCACATGGTCACGCGCGTTTTTCTCCGATGATTTTGACTACGATCCGGAAGCGCGCAAGAAATTCTGGAAGGATCCGAAGCTGCCGGATTTGCTGGGAAAGTTAGCGGACGCGCTCGACGCACTGTCCGACTGGAATCACGACGCCTGCGACCACGCGCTTCGTGCTCTTGCCGAAGCCGAAGGCGTAAAGGCGGGATTGCTCATTAACGCAACTCGCGTCGCGATCGTCGGCCGCGCCGTTGCGCCACCGCTTTTTGAAACGATGCTCGTGCTCGGCAAGCCGCGTGTCATCGCGCGTCTCCGCCGCGCTCTGCCTTTCGTTTCCCCCGGGTAGAATGGAGTAGAGTTTCGGAGGTTTTTCGACACCGGATCTTCGAGACGATAAGATTTAGAAATTGCGGCGCGGTGCGCGAGTAATGTTTTGGCGGTTTCCTTCCGCTTGCGGTTCTCAGTTATTTTTCGTGAATGCCTATTTTGGTTTGCCGCTGAAAATATCCGGCGACATGGCATGCGCTTTCGTTCCCGCTGGCGCGACGTCAATTTTAGCGATTACCGGAATTTTCACCGGCGGCAAACAGGCGCTGTCGTTGCAGGCCTGATATTGCAGCGTGAAGGGCAGACTCATTTTTCCGAGCGGCGCAGTGGCGCTCATGGAAAATTTGGCGCGTACCGTAAATTGTTTTGTGTAAACCGACAATGGCTTGTCCGAAAACGAAAGCTTTAAATTCTTTCCTTCCGGATACTGTGTTTGCAATTCCTTGATTCCCGCGGGCGGCTTCACCGTTAAATTCGTGGGAATCAAATAATCCTCCGAAACTTTGTGCGCGTTCATGTGAAATCCCTGCATGATTCCCACCACCACGCCGATTTCAAATGTGCTTTCGCGCGGCACAGGTTGGAGGGACACATATGCTTTAGGAGTGGCGACTGCAGAAGCCGCCGGCAATGAACTTTGTGCGCGCGCGAGCTCAGCGCAGGCGAGCCAGGCAAAAGAAAGTAAGGCCGCCGCGAAAATCGCATTCCGGTAGATTTGATGACTTCGTTTTTTCATTTTCACACCGTCACAGGCGCGCCCAATTGCTGGGTCAAGATTCTACTCATCACTTGATCGAGCGTCTCGCCGGATTTGTCCAGCACAAATGCATTTTGCTCTTCCGACCATCCGAGCTTAAAACTGGTGGTCAGCGCGGAAATCCAAATTTGCCGCACCGGCGAATTCGGGCTAATCACGAAGCGCGTTTCGTCATCGTCCTCAAATAGAATTTCAATCTTGCCACTGCCACCTTCCACTTCGAATCCGCGTTCGTCGCCGACTTCGAGGAGCCTCTTCTGCAGGCGCTCGAAGACTTCCTCGCATTTTTTCTGAAATTCCCGTTCGTCCATCATAATTGGCGTAAGTTTATTTCCGCGAAGCCGACAAAATGTTACGAATGCGCCGCGATTTGCTTTTCGATTGCCGACTGCAACTGGTCGTGATTCACCAAGCCAATGAAGCGCTTCACGATTTTTCCGTCGCGCGAGATCAGCACGCTAGTGGGAAGACCGATCAGGCCGCCGAATTTTGCGGCAATATCATCGTTTCCCAGCATGATAGGATAACTCATGGTCATCTTCGCGCCATTCACATCGAACTGAGTTTTTTGCACGAACGGATCGACTACCTTCTTGCCCTCGTCGTCCATGGCGACGCCCAAAATCGTGAAACCCTGGCTGGCATACTTCTGCTGGAAACCGATCATCCACGGAATTTCGACGCGGCAGGGGTCGCACCAGGTGGCCCAGAAATTCACCAGCACCACTTTGCCCTTCAAGCTTGCGAGCGGCAAATCGCCGCCCTGCAATTCTGGAAACGTCACATCCGGCGCACTCGGCAGGCCCGGGTTGGAGACGAATTTTGTTTTCGAGCCGTCTCCTACTTTGGCGCCCATGCCTTTACATCCAGCGAATGCAATGGAGGACGCGACAAGAAAGACTGCGATGGCAGCGTATCGTAAAACAGTCCGGTTCATCAAAAACCTCTCCCTTACCATGAAAAACGATTCAGAAATGTCAGTTTACCTGAAAGCCACGTCAGCCGGTTCATGAAAATCAGCGCGCCAATCGCCAGCAGAAGAAATCCACTGAAAATTTCCACCATGTGAATGTGGCGGCGAAAGCGTTTGTAGAATTTAAGAAATTGTCCAATTCCGACGGCTGTCAGCAAAAAGGGGATCGCGAGACCGGCCGAATATGCGGCAAGCAGGAAAACGCCTTTCATCACGGTGTCTTGCGTCGCGGCCATGGCGAGCACGGTCGCCAGAATGGGTCCGATGCACGGCGTCCATCCAAACGCGAAAGCGAATCCCATCAAGAATCCGCTGACGACACCAGGCTGCCCGCCCACGTTGCGGAAATGCGCGTCGCGATTGAGCCAGCGCGTCAGGAGCGGACCCAACAGAAAAATCAGCGAGATGGCAAAGAGGTGAATCGGGCGGAAATTGCGGGAATATGCGTGCATCCAGAATGTCATTGCAACTCCTGCAGCCACGAGCAAAGCGCCGAGCAGCAAGCCCACGCGGATCGAAATCTTCGCCAAGGCTCCGATTAAATGCAGGCCGAAGAGAAGGACGAAAGCGCCGGCGAAAGGCGCGAGCGCATTGCGATTACTCAGCAGAAACGTTCCGACCGCGGTCGCCGAAGCGCCAAAGCTGATGAACACAACCGAAAATCCGATGACGAAGGCAAAGGCCGAGCGAAGCAATTCACCGCGCGAGCCTTTTCCCTGTTGAAGCTGGTCGACACCGATGCCGGAAAGCATCGAGATGTATCCGGGCACGAGGGGCAGAACGCAGGGCGATAAAAATGAGATCAGCCCCGCCAGCAACGCCGTAAATGCGGTGACATTCATCTGGTATATTTACGCTCTCGATTCCATCATTGGATGTTTCGCTCCGATAGGACTCACGCGACGGCGTCGATTCTCGCACACGAACGCGCAAAGCGCACGCGCGGCAGCCAGAGCGCTATGGCGCTTCGCTTTCCTGCAACAGCGACTGCTTTTCGGCACCGTGGCAATTCGATGGAGATCTCACGGTAGACTCGGGCGGCGCTGGTGCCACCGCGTCGCGCTTTCATACACCGCCGCGATCTGCAGCAGCCGCCCTTCGGCCCACTGGGGTCCGTGCAAGGCCATGCCGACCGGCAAGCCGCTCCGCGTAAATCCGCAGGGCAGGGAAATCGCGGGGAAGCCCGTGAAATTCGCTGGACGATTCATGCGTACGAGGGCGCCGCGCACCGATTGCGATTCGCCGCCGATCATTACAGCATCCTCTCCGATGCGCGATGCGGCAATGGGCACGGCGGGCGCAATGATAGCGTCAACCATTTCGAAGGCCGCGCGAAAATCCGCGCGCACTTGTTCGCGCGCCTGCTGCGCCTTCAAATAATCGACCGCGCGCACGGCACTGCCCATCTCGAGGCGCTTGCGCACGTCTTCGCCGTAATCTGTGGCACGCGCCGGAAAATAGCCCTGGCTCTGGTGATATTCGAGCGCTTCGGCGAGGGCGATTTGCGTGCTGGGTTCAACGGACTCGGCAATATGCGGCAGTGAGACCTCTTCCACGCGTGTGCCGAGGGTCTGGAAAATCCTTGTTGCAGTTTCGAGGGCGTGTTTGATTTCGGGATCCACACGCTCAAAGAAATATTCCCGCGGCCAGCCGAGGCGCAATTGCAGTTTCTTTCCGCGGGTGTGCAGACTCGCGCGCGTCGATTTGTAAAAACTGTGTTGCGTCTTCTCGCGTTCGCACATTGCGTCGAGCATGATGGCCGCATCAGCGACCGTTCTCGCCAGCGGGCCCGCGTGATCGAGAGTGAGCGCCAACGGCACGATTCCTTTACAGCTCACGCGGCCGAAATTCGGCTTGAGCCCGACAATACCGCAGAGCGCGGAAGGAATCCGGATTGAGCCGCCCGTGTCCGTGCCGACGGAGGCGAATCCCATTCCCGTTGCGACGGCGGCCGCGGAGCCCCCACTCGAGCCGCCGGGTATGCATTCGAGGTTCCACGGGTTCCGCGCGGGGCCGTAATGCGGATTTTCCGTCGTAATTCCGTAGGCGAATTCGTGGAGGTTTGTTTTGCCGAGAAGCACGGCGCCCGCGCGCGACAGTTTGAGAGCCACTTCCGCGTCCGCCGACGGGATATAGTTTTCGAGGATTTTTGAACCGGCTGTGGTGCGCACGCCTTCGGTGCAAATATTGTCCTTGAGCGTGACGGGAATTCCGTGCAGCGGGCCGCGATATTTCCCGCGCGCGATTTCGCGTTCGGCGGCGCGAGCCTGACGCATCGCGCGTTGGGCAGTGACCGTGATGAAGGCGTTGAGCCGAGGATTGAGCGTTTCTATGCGCTTGAGCGCGGCTTGCGTAAGCTCGACGGGTGAAATCTTCTTCTTGCGCAGGAGGGCCGACGCCTCCGAAATCGTCAAGTAATGCAGATCGTCTTTCACCATCACCCTTTAGAAAATAGTTTCCTGCCGGCGCAGGTTTCCGAACGATCCGAGATTCGCGATTAAGAACACAACGCGAAATTGATTTTCGTTTCTCACCGCGCCCAGCGACAGCCTTCTATATTCAAAACCAATTCCGCAGCACGAGCCATTGTAGGAGAACTGTACAATCTGGTTTTGAAAGCGGCTCTGACTGACGTCATAGCTGAAGCCCAGAGCCGTGTTCCACCCGCGACGGTTCAGACTGCCGTAACCCGCCAGCGCGCGCACTTGATTTGACCGAGGCAAAAGAATTCCAGGATTCAGCGAAGACGTGGTGGGAACGCTGAGCGTGGAAAAATCCGCGAGTGTCAAAAAAGATTCGCGATAGGGGCGGATTTTCACGAGGGAGCCGATGGCCGTCAAACGATTGCGCTCGGGATCGAAGTCCACGCGAAACTGCGTATCGAAACGACCGCCGGGCTCGATTCGCAAGTCGCTGATGATGGGCGAAAAGTGATGCAGGCTGTCGGCGAATGCAAACGGCGTGAGCGAATCGAGCGCCTGAAATACATTGCGCGCATCCGGAATCAGCGCGCCGCCGAACGTAGGATTAAAATAATATTTTTGCGTCAGGTCCCAACTCGCGACTTCCTGCGCGTTGCCATCGCCTTCGCGGCGATAGAGCCGCTGCGTGAAGCCGTACTGGAGATCGTTGGTGTCGGTCAGGGTGTCGTCTTCGTCGAAGTGCAGGAATCTGCCGAAGTCCGCCACGCCGTTTACATAGTGATATTCGGCCTTGGGCTCGATCACATGCTTCCACTTCGTTACGCCGTCGTCCCAGATGCGCTCAAAAGAAGGGGGCTGCAAGGCGAGGGAAAATTCCTCCGTGGTGCGCACAAAGGAACGGTCGACGAAAACTCCATTCTGCAATTGTCCGCCGTAGCGCAAAGAGCGCAGCGTGAAACTGGGGGTAACGCCCAGCCACGGGCCCCAGCGCAGCGGCACAGTCACATTTGGCGCAAATTCCGTTCGCGAAACGAATGACGGCGTTTCGAAGCCTGGCGGCACATTCGTCTCGCGGTGCACCGCGTCGGCAAAAAAGTCAAAGCCGACGTACACCGGCAGCTTCTGCCATGGGGCGCGGTCCACGGAACTGACGCGAATTTCCGGCGCTGTTCGCAGATCGATTGAGGTGTCCGGCTGCGCGCTCAAGAAATTTTTGTAGCTCATGGAGGCAAGGCTGATGTTGAAGCCGTCCATGTTTTTGGTGAGGAAAGTGGTATTTCGAACTTCGGAATTCACGGCCTGTTCGAAGGTTTCGGAAAATGCGAGCCGGAACGTAAGAGAAGAAAGTTGGTCAATATCCGCAACAGCGCGCCAGCCGTGGGGCAGCAGGGCATCGAAGAAGACATGGTATTCGTGGCCACCCTGCTTGGTAACGACGCCGCCGGGAACGGCGATGCCGCGATCGAGCACACCAAAGTAATTCGCTGTGAGCGTGGCATTCTGCCAGGGCTTCATGCGAATGTCGCCCAGCTGGCTCCAACCGCGGCGGCTGAAGTATTCTGCTCCCACAGTTGCATCCATCCATTCCGTGGGCGCCCAGTAGAACGAGTCTCCGAAGACGAAGCCCTTGGCCGTAGTGTTTCCGGCGTTCGGAACCAGAAAACCTGATTGACGGAGTTTTCTGGCAATGGGTACTGAAGCGTAAGGAAGATAGATAATGGGCACGTAAAAAAGACGGAAGGAAGCGTTATCCAGCGCCACGGATTTCTGCAAATGAATGACGGCCCTGGGGGCATAGAACTTCCACTGCGGCCGGTTGGGTTTGCAGACCGTCACCCAGGCATGGGTGACCACAAACGTGTCGTCATCGGTGCGTTCCACTGTAGCTGCCGCGAAGGTAAGCGGGTTCGGGCTGACCAGTACGCTCGGGTTGGAAAGGTGTTGCGCCGTCACCGTCCCACGCACGTTTCGAAACGAGCCGCGGCCGGTTTGCAGGTTGAATGTTCCTTCATCCGCGTCCATGTGCTGCAACTGGTAATCGAATTGGACGTGCCCGCGCGCAGTGGCTATTTTTGTGTCTTCGTTATATTCGACATGATCGGCGCGCAAACGAATGGCCCCATACAAAATGTCGACGTGTCCGTCGGCGTAAAAAGCTTTCCCGGTCTGCTTCTGCGTGTCTGCCTCGAGAGTCATTTCGCTTTTTTGCGTTTTCATGCGTGTTTGCGGGCGGGGCCGCGTTTGTGCGAGGGCACAAACAGGCAGCAGAACCGTTAGGCACAGCGATAGCGTCGCGAGTCTTCGTTTATTCGGGCGAATCAGGAAGCGGTTGTCGATCCAATCGCGCATCGTTTCGAGGAAGTTAGGAGCGTAACACGTTCGGCTGCGTAACGCGGGTTAATTGGAGCGGAATTGGTCGGCTGTGCGGGCCAACAGACTTGCACCGCTGTGTTGTCCCGCGCCAGTTGATGCGGCAACCCAATTTTCCATCATCCCGCGGAATTCGCGCATCAGATGTGCGTCCCACCAACCTCGATTTACTTCTTCCTGAAGAATTTTCCATGCCTCAGCGGGAGCCAGAGCGGGGCGATAAGGCCGCCGCGTGGTTAGCGCGTCGTATACATCGGCGATTTGCAGAACGCGCGCGGTGAGAGGAATCTGGCCGCTGCACAATCCGTCGGGATAGCCGGAGCCGTCCCAGTGTTCGTGATGATGGCGAATAATGCCAAGAACGGAGCGAAACGATTTCAGAGGTGAGCAGATACGCTCGCCGACGGTTGGATGCCGTCGTATCGCAGCGCGTTCCTCAGTGGTCAGCGGCCCGGGCTTAAGCAGAATCGCGTCGGACACAACGACTTTGCCGATATCGTGAACGATTCCGGCGCGGCGCAGGGCAGTGATTTCGTCGTCGGGAAGCCCGAGGCGGGCGCCGAGACGCGCGGAAAATTCAGCCAGGCGCGAGCAATGGCCGTGGGTGTAAGGATCGCGAGCTTCGATGGCCAGGGCCAAAGTGAAGAGTACGGCTTCGGCGTTTTCGAGTTCGTCGGTGAACGATTTCAGACGCAGCAGGGAACGAACGCGCGCGTCCAGTTCCGCCATGTCAATCGGTTTGTTCAGGAAATCGTCAGCGCCGGCTTCGATGCCGCGAATGCGGTCACTTTTATCCGAAAGGCCAGTGACGAGGATGACGGGAATGAGGCGCGTCTCCGGGCGAGATTTAATTTCGCGGCAAACGGAGAAGCCGTCGCGGCCGGGCATGAGGACGTCGAGAAGAATCAAGTCGGGTTGAAACGAGACGCACTCGTCGAGAGCGCCATTGCCGTCACTGGCCGTGCGCACGTCATATTCGCGACGGCGCAGGAGCAGTTGCAGGCCGCTGCGCGTATCAATATCGTCATCGACGACAAGGATTTTGCCGTTCATGAAATTCCGTTCGCGTTGAATAGGCTGAATAACGGGCGGGACTGAAAGAATACGCTTCCAGAGAAAAGTGTGCAACAGGAGACAGCATTCATTTTCATGGGGAAGTGAAAGGCTCCGTGAATTTTTGGCGCGGCGTCCGGATATTTGCGGATCACGACTCGCGGCGCAAGGTTGCCTGAACTAATGCGTGCGGTTCCTCCGCGGGTGAAAAAACTTCGCTTTCGTTTTCCATGCCAAACGGTTTGAGATCGACGAGCGAGTAAAGGTTGTCCGCGAGAGCGAGCTGGATTTCAGCGATGGCTTCGAAATTATCGAGCACGGCCTGGCCCATAGCGTAGGCGAGGTGCTGAAGGGAGCGGCTCGAATGATTCGCGAAGGCTTCGAGCAAGATTTTGCGGATGCCGTGCCACGTCGCGGAAAATGGCACTTCGGCTTCGGGGGTTTCGTATGTCCACGCAGCGTTGATTTCCGCTGAAATGACGGACTTCGAAGATTGCTGGAGCGTTGTGTAAGGATCACGGAGAAAACCGTCGAAGGCCGTCGTGGTGGTTTTGAGCAGGAGCAGATTCTCGATGCCGGACTGAATACTTGTATGTTCGCGCGTCGCAGTGATGTGCGTGGTTCGCCTTTCGCCTGCATTGGAGACGAATGCGGAGGCGTGTGGTTTTTCGGCGATGAGGATGCGAGACCAGGGACGTTCCCCCGCGTTCACACGAATGCGAGAGAGTTGTGGATTGTAGGTGAGGAAATGATCGACGATGTGAAGGACGAATTCCTCGACGGCTTCGGCCGGATACTGGCGAGCGAGAACGTAGACGGTGTTTGTCATGGTGCTGGCGGGGAGGATTTTACGATTGTCGCCGGCGATATGCGCGGCTTCGAAGTCTCCCTCAAAATCAATGGAGAGGGTGAGGTCTTTGAGTTCGTGAACGCTGCCGCGGGGCATGACGCGCAGCAGCCGAATGCGTGATTCGCCGTACGAGTTGTGCGCGAGCTTTACATTCATAAGGGGGCTCCTCGAAATTCCGAATGAATTCTAACGGGCCGGACGCGAGCGTGCGGGACAGGCATAACGTTCAGTACGAAATCTTGTCGGGCTTCGCTTGCCACGCGTGAAAAACTTTTATTGCGTCGTCGCGCATCAGGGGAATCATCGGGATGCGGCGTTCGGGCGCCGGGCGGCGGATTTCTCCGTAAATCAGCGAATCATCGAAGCCGAGTTTCGCGGCGTCCGCGGCAGTATTGGCGAAATAGATTTTGGCGAGGTGCGACCAGTAAATAGCGCCAAGGCACATGGGGCATGGCTCGCAGGTGGCATAAATTTCGCAACCGGCGAGGTCGAAACGTTTTAATTTGCGGCAGGCTTCACGGATGGCGACGATTTCGGCGTGGGCGGTGGGATCGTTGGTGGGGGTGACACGGTTCACGCCTTCTGAAATAACCTCAGCGTCTCTTACGACAAGCGCGGCGAAGGGACCGCCCCGATTCGAACGAATGTTTTCGAGCGAAAGGGTAATCGCGCGAGCCATGAACGAATCCTGCCCAGATTGTTTTGCGGGCATGCAGTTCCTCAACATGAACAGCGAAACAAGATGGGATTGTAACAGCGGTTAGTGCGCGATGACGCGCGATTTGCCCGGCCTGGCTTTCTTCAGGATGAACATGACGGGAATCATGGCGAGGCAGACATATCCCATGACCCGGAAATCGTCGATGAACGACAGCATCATGGACTGCTGCTGGATGATACCATAAAACATTTTCTGCGCTTGATGAAGAGCCTCCACCGGACTGGACCCGGCGGCAATGAGCCGCTGCGCCAATGCGTGCATTTGAGTCTGGAGACCGGGCGTTGTTGGCGTGACGTGCGAAGTGAGGAGAGCTTGATGTTTTTGCGCGCCGCGATCGAGCAGCGTCGTGACAAATGAAATTCCCATGCTCCCACCGATATTGCGAGCGAGGTTGATGAGGCCGGTGGCGTCGTTGGTTTTCTTTGGGGCGACGAAATAAAACGCAATCACGTTAATGGGAACGAACAAGAACGCCACGCCGGCGCGGGAAACAATCCATACCATTACGGGGGTCCGAATGCCCATTTGCAGATCGAAATGCGCCATCATAAAAAGTCCGGACGCAGTGATAGCGAGGCCCACGACGACCAGCCAGCGCGCTTCAAATTTCCCGAGCAAAAAGCCCACGAGGGGCAGGATGGCGATCATGATGGCTCCGCCGGGGAGGAGCACGAGGCCGCTTTGCATGGCGCTGTAACCCATAAGGGTTTGCATCAGTATGGGGAGTAAGACCGTGGTTCCATATAAAACGAAGCCGAGGATATACATCGTAAAAACAGCAACGGCGAAATTGCGCTCCTTGAGCAGATGGATATCCACCACTGGTTCTTTTTGCCGCAACTCCCAGACGATCGCGCCGACGATCCCGGCGGCGCCGAGGACGGTGGCCCAGACGATGAAGTGAGAGCCGAACCAATCGTCGCGCTGTCCTTTGTCGAGGACGACTTGAAGAAATCCGAGGCCGACGCTGAGGAAGGCGATGCCGATGTAATCAATTTTGAGGCGCAGTTTTTTCATGTAAGGCGGGTTTTTAATCAACATCATCGTCATCAGGATGGAAAGGATGCCGACGGGAATGTTGATGAAGAAAATCCAGCGCCATGTGAAACTGTCTGTAATCCAGCCGCCGAGCGTGGGTCCGATTGTGGGCGCGACGACGACGCCCATACCGTAGACGGCCATGGCCATGCCTTGTTTTTCGCGTGGAAAGCTATCGACGAGAATCGCCTGGGAGATTGGCTGAAGGCCGCCGCCTCCCGCGCCCTGGATGACGCGAAAGAAGACAAGCATCGGCAAACTGGGAGCGAGGCCACACAAAAAAGAGCTGATCGTGAAGACCGCCACGCACGTCATGTAGAACTGCTTGCGGCCGAAGACATTCGAGAGCCAGCCGGTCAAGGGAAGGACGATGGCGTTCGAGACGAGATAGGAAGTTAGGACCCAAGTGCTTTCGTCAACACCGGCGCTGAGGCTGCCGGCGATGTGCGGCAGAGAAACGTTGGCAACGCTGGTGTCCAGGACCTCCATGAACGTCGCCAGCATGACGGTGACGGCGATAAGCCACGGATTAACGTCCTGTGTGCGCTCGCGCGGAAGTGCAAAAGTGGCCATCGGGAATTACTTGGTGATGATCGTGGCCTCGACGTTCATACCCGGACGGAGAATCGCTTGCTTCAACACGTCAGGGTCGATGAGGATTTTTACGGGGATACGTTCCACTACTTTGACGTAGTTGCCGGTCGCGTTTTCCGGAGGCAAGAGGCTGAGGCGCGAGCCAGTAGCGCCCGCGATGGAGTCCACATGTCCCGGGAAAGTTTTCCCGTAGGTATCGACGTGGATTTCGGCGCGGTCACCAGGCTGCACGTGCGCGAGCTGCGTTTCCTTGAAGTTAGCCGTAACCCAAACATCGTTTAGAGGGACGAGAAGAAGGAGGCCCTGGCCGGGCTGGACGATTTCGCCGACCTCGACGGTTTTGTTTGTGACGGTGCCATCATCGGGCGCCACGATGGTTGTGTAATCGAGATTGAGTTGCGCGGCGTTGAGATTAGCCTGTGCTTGCTGGACGGCGGCGCGCGCTGATGCCGCGTTGGCCGAACTCACCGTGATCTGTTTGGTATTGGCCTGCGCCTGGCTCAAGCCGGCGCCGGCCTTTTCGAGCTGAGCCTTTGCCGAGGCTACCTGAGCTTGGCGTACAGAAACCGTTTGTTGAGCCAAAGAAAAATTTTGGCGCGCGGCGTCGAGCTGGCTCCTGGCTTCTTGCTCGGCGGCCACGAAGCCATCGTACTGTTGCTGAGAAATCTCGGCCTTGGCGGCGAGCGGCTTCATGCGCGTGAGGTCGGAAGCGGCCTTTTGGTACTTCGCTTCCTTTTCTTGCACGTTTGCCTGCGCATAAGCCAGGCCGGAAGTCTGAGCGGTTTGGAGAGCGAGATTCGCTTGCTGGTAACTTGCTTGCGCGGCGGCCACAACCGCGCCGGCGCTGGTTGTGCCACTGTGGGTGGTTTCGGATGTGAGCGGGACATTCACATTGGCGGCTTGGGCGCGGCTTTGCGCGAGAGCGAGTGCGGCCTTGGCGTCGTCAAGCTTGGCTTGAAAATCGCGCGGGTCAAGGCGAACGATGACCTGCCCTTTCTTTACGGCCTGGTTGTCTTTGACGAGGACGTCGACAACGCTACCGGAAACGCGCGGAGCGATGGGAATGATGTGCCCGTTGACTTGCGCATCGTCAGTCGATTCGCGATTGCGGTAATGCAGCCACAGGATGAGGGCGATGACCGCGACGACGACTCCGGCGATCAGGAGGGCGCGGCGCACGCGCGGATTGCGCAGGGCGCTCGGCTTGCGGCTGACAGGCTTTTCTTCCTGCGGAACCGCCGCGTCTTTTTCGGGTTCCCGCTGTTTTTCAGGCTCGAGTTCAGTGGTCTTGGCGCTCATGGATATAGCTCGCTTTCACCTGTTATAAAGCAATTCGATCCGCCCAATGGCATGTGCCAGATCGGCTCGGGACTGATTGTACTGATAAAGGGCCGAGATTTGATTTTCATTGGCGCGCGCGAGGGCGTCCTGCGCGGTGACGACTTCAATATTGTCGGCGACGCCCGCCTTGAAGCGGTCGCGCGATTGCTGGACTTCCTGGTTGGCCAAATCGACGCCAAGATTGGCGACCTGCACCTGATTTCGCGCGGAATCGAGCTCGGCGATAGCCGTGTGGACGTCGAGGGCGATCTGATTGCGTTCGTCGGTGATGTTTTGCCGGATTTTCTGGACTTCGAGAGCGTCGCGCGCAATTTGATTGTGGATGCGGCCGCCGGTAAATAGAGGCATGGTGATGCCCGCCTGGTACACGTAGGTTGGGATGATGGTGCTGGACGAGAGACCCTGTTGCTCGTAATCGCCGCTGAAGGCCAGGGCGGGCCAACGGGATTCGCTGTCGGCGCGCTTTTGATATTCGAGGGATTGCCGCTCGGCGATCAGCGCGCGCATTTCAGGACGCGTTTGATAGGCTTGCGCCAGGCTTTCGTCCGCGCTGATTTCCGGCGTTTCGAAAAAGCTGGTCTGATCGTCGAGGATAATTTTCTGCTGCGGATCGAGATTCAGCAACTTTGAGAGGCCGTACAAGGCGATTTGCTGGTTCGCTTGCGCGACGATGAGGCGTTGCTTTTCGTTCTGGAGTTCCACGTTGGCGCGCAAAGCGTCCACGCCCGTGGCGACGCCATTTTTCTGCATATCGGAAGTTTGATCGTAAAGAGCTTGCGCAAGATCGACCTCGGATTGCGCGGCCTGCGTTTGCGCGCCGGCGTGCAGGCCGGAGAGATATTGCGACACGACGAGGAGCACAATCTGTTCGCGCACGGACTGGCGCTGCGCGTCTGCGCTGAGGATCGTCTTGCGCGAAGCCTGCCAGCGCCGCCAGAGGGAAAGATCGAAGACGGGCGCGGAGAAATTCGAGCCGGTCTGGAACACCTGGAACGGGCCGACCGCTTCGGGCACGCCGGGAATCGTGAGGCCGATGCCGGCGCGGATGTTTGCGCGAATGGCGCGATCGGAAACGTTGAAATCAGCCTGAGGCAGCAGAGCAGAACGCGCAATGGCGCTGTCCTTTCGGCTTTCGGCCAGATCCAGCGCGGCGATTTGTACGCTGGGATTTTGCTTCAGCGCGAGTTCGATTGCTTGATGCAGGTTGAGTCGCAGCGGAGGTGGCGCGGCGTTGCCCTGCGCATGTACCGTTCTGATTGCCAAAAGCAAGAGCAGCGGCAGAATCACAAAGAGGCCGTCGCGTCTTCGTGAAGATTTCAAGCAGGGCTTCGAGCGTTCATTGCACTTGCAGGTGCGCTCCTCAGAAACCATTTAATAGTACGTGCCTTTCCGCGAATCACCGTTGAAGACGGCGGTGCGATTTCGACCACTATTTGATGTTGCGAGCCGTGACTGCGATGCGCGCATTATTCGCGGCGTATTGTTCCGTGAGCCGGGACGCCGGTGTCTCAATTATGAGCGTGCATGGACTACTATTTCGTTCACTGGTAAGCGGTGCTAGAGACGGTCGATTTTCGCGGCGAGGATGAAATCACTTTCTGTCAAGCCGTCGATTTTATGAGTCCATGTGGTGATCTCCGCTTTGCCCCACGTGAAATTGATGGCGGGATGATGGCCCTGCTCCTCGGCAACGGCACCCACTTTGTTGACGAAGGCGAGCGCCTGCTTGAAATCGGGGAAGGTGAAGGTTTTCGTGAGATGGTGTTCGTCAACGACTTTCCAGCCGGAAACTTGTTTCAAAAATTCGTCGAGCTCCTTGCCCTTGAGAGGAGGTACGCCTCCCCGGCAAGGCACGCACGTTTTGCTTGCGAGATCTGTCATCGTGGCTCCCGATCCAGAACTTCTGGATACACGCCGATTGTAGCGAATCGCGCAGGGATAAGAAAAGGCAGAATGGTTGAGGATATTGGGAGCGCGCCGAATTCAGGGTCTCGCGGCAGCCGCGGAATTGCGTGCGAGATAGTCCTTGATGTAAGCGGTGAAGGCTTCGTCGAGACGGTGAGTGATTGCGCCGGGAGCATTCGCGTACCGGTGGCCCGCGATTTCGCCGACGGCCAGAAGAGTGCGGTTCGTGGATGAAATGAAAATTTCCTCTGCGGAAAACAAGTCGGCGGGCCGGAGAACCGCTTCTTCGCAGGGAATGCCGGCGCGCGGGCCGATTTCGAGGAGGATGCTGCGCGTGATGCCTTCGAGACAACCGGAGTTGAGCGGCGGGGTGAGCACGCGCCCTCCGCGAACACAGAAGATATTCGCGGCGGTGCATTCGGAGACTTCGCCACGCTCGTTGAGAAGCACCACTTCGTCGAAGCCGCCCTGCTGCGCCTCGTAGAGATTCCAGACGTTGTTCAACCATGAAGTGACTTTCACGCCCGCGAGGGGCGACGCGGCGTGGCGTCCATGCTCGCGAAGATTCAAACGCGCAGGCTGGCGGTAAGCGGGGAGGTCCGTGCTGCAGAGAAACAAATCGACCAGGGGCATGCTTTCATCGCTGCGCCAGTGGCCGACTTGATTGTAGATGGCGTAAATGCGAGCGCAGCCTTCGCTGACGTGATTGGCGCGGATGACCTCGAGCAGTTGGCCGCGCACTTTTTCGGCGTTGAAGGGGAACGGACAATGCGTTCGCGCCGCGTCTTTTTCGAGGCGTTTCCAGTGGCGCTCAAAGGCGAATATCTCGCCGTCGAAAATGTGGAGCGTTGTGAATAAGCCCCAGCCGTTGAGGAGCCCTGCCTGACCGGGCGAAAATCGTGACTCTTCGATGGGCATGAGTTTGGTGTTGTGAAAAACGAAGCGATGAAGCATGCATCCTCCAACGTCGCGGGCTATTGTAGCGCAATACTCCGGTGGCGGAGGACAAGCCTGCGGAAATTTGGCTGACGGCCAAGCCGCGTGCGAAGACTTCTTCCTGCAAATTGTTAGACGGCTTTGATGCGATTTTCGGGGACTTCGACTTCGTTGACGCCTTTGAAGGAAAATAGAAGACGGACGAGATATGACGGAGGGTCTTGCGAGGTTTGGCGAACGATGTTTCCGACCGCGTCTGTGACGGCGGCGTGGAACATGACGTCACCCACCTGCATTCCCGCGAGGTTGACTCTGACATGCTGCCCTTCCGTGAACATGGACTTAATCTTAGGCCGGTTGGGGAATTTTGCAACGAGCCATCCGAGAAGAGGGTTTGCAGGGAGAAAATGGCGTTACGGCAGGATGGGGCAAAGTGTCCTGATTTGGACAGTATCCAACGGATAGGCCATTGACGATTCGCATGGAGAGGCCTAAAGTAGGAATGGCCCTTCTTTGGAGGTAGCTGTGCGATTCGTATTTAGAAGTTTGCTCGCCTGCATCCTTTCGGCCTCTTTGATCAGCCTTCCGACTTTCGGGGCGCCCAACCGCCCGTTGGGTTTTGTCCTGGCGGCGCAAAACGCACAACTAGACGGCAATGCCGCGGCCAGTGGCGCAAATATCTATGACGGCGACACCGTAGCGACCAGTGCGAGCGGCCAAGTTCGTCTGCAATTCGCGGGGAACCAAGTCTACTTTTCGCCTTCCAGCCTGGCCAAACTGACGACTAATGGGTCGGTGGTAACGGCGGTGCTGACGTCAGGAACTGCCGGGTTCATGTCCGCGCGCGGCGGCGCGGTGGCGATTCGCGCGCTGGACGTCCTTGTGCGACCACAGACGGTACAGCCGACCACAGCGCAAGTGACCATCCTGGCGCCGGATGAGCTGAAGGTGGCCAGCGTCGCGGGTCCCCTGACTCTCGAACTTGACGGCCTGACCTATACGCTTGCTCCGGGACGCACGTACGGGGTGAAAATCGTCGCGGACAATACTGCCCCTATGCAGGACGAGCATTTTGCCGCGAGGAAAAGAAGGGGATTGATAATTTTTGTATTCAGCGCGACCGCGGCGGTTGCCGGAATCATTTACCTCGTCAAAGAACTGACCGAAAGCCCAGACTCACCATAAAGTTTCGTTTTTGACAGGCTCGCGCATCGTTTTGAAGGGGCACCCGGCGGTTGACAATGGAAGCGCCGGACGCGTATCATCCTGACGATACAGCGCGTTAACTTCGCTGCGTCCCCTCTTTTGCTCTTGCCCGTCGGGTAGAGTGCCCGAGGTACGTCCTCGGTGAGCGGGTATGTTCCTCAGGGAGAACGCCGGCATGTCGCCCGAGTACGACAACCTAGAGTTACACTTATCCCCGGCGGAAGCTTCAGCGGACGGCGCAGCGAGAGCGATTCGGGTCGAGACCCCGGTCCAAACCGCCGAGGCGCAAACTGATTCGTCGTTCCCGGGCGAAGCACGCACGAAAATGGCCGACGAAAACTCGAGCGAGCGGTCGAACGAAGCAGCCCCCGAAGCGCCGCAAGTACAAAATCCCGAAACGAACCAAGAGCCATCTGCTGAAAAGCAACTGGATGAGCCCATGGAACAGCTGATTGACCAGTACGCTGTTCCGCCGCCGGCAGCGGGAGGCGGCGAGATTTTCGACGGCCGGGTAATTGCGGTAACGGACTTGGGCGTCGTGGTGGACGTTGGAGCGAAATTCGAAGGACTTGTGCCGGCTCAGGAATTTCTGGATACGGGCGGAATTCATTTTCAGTCGGGCGATGCGATTGCAGTGGAACGGCTTCCGGAGCAAAAGGACGGTTACGTCCTGCTGTCGCATGTGCGCGCGCACCGGCGCCGGGTTTGGGAACAGATCGAGAAATCGCACAGGGAAGGGCTGACGCTCACCGGCAAAGTGGTGGATCGCATCAAAGGCGGCCTGGTGGTGGACATCGGAATCCGCGCGTTTCTGCCGGCTTCGCAACTCGACTTGCGGCCCGTGCATGATTTGGAAGCCTGGAAGGACCGCGATGTCGAATGCCGGGTCTTGAAACTGAATCGCAAACGCGGAAACGTGGTGGTAAGCCGCCGCGTGATTTTGGAAGAAGAGCAGCGGAAACAGCGGGAAGCGTTCGCCGAGACGCTGAGTGAAGGGACGATCGTAACGGGCAAGGTAAAAAATATCACAGAGTACGGAGTCTTCGTCGATCTGGGCGGGCTGGACGGCTTACTGCATATCAGCGATCTGGTGTGGGGACGAATTGCGCACCCGTCGGAAGTTGTTTCTGCCGGCCAGGAAATTCAAGTGCAGATTCTGAAGTTCGATAAAGAGAAGATGCGGATTTCGCTGGGGCGCAAGCAACTACTCCCTGACCCCTGGGTCACTGTTCCTGAACGCTTTCCTGTAGGCATGCACTTGCATGGGAAGATCGTAGGTTTGACGGACTATGGAGCGTTTGTGCACATCGAGGCTGGCGTGGAGGGACTGGTACATGTCAGCGAGATGAGCTGGTCGAAGAGGCTGAAACATCCCTCGAAGATGGTGAAGGTTGGGGACGAAGTAGAAGTGGTGGTCCTCGAATTGAAGCCGGAGCAGCGGCGCATATCCCTGGGATTGAAACAGACGTCTCCTGACCCGTGGGCGGGCGTCGTCGAGAAATACGTGACGGGCTCACTCGTCAGCGGCCGCGTGAGGAATTTCGCGGACTTCGGCGCATTCGTGGAACTGGAAGAGGGAGTCGAAGGCTTGATTCACATCAGCGATTTCAGCTGGACAGAGCGCGTAAAACATCCGAGCGAGAAACTGAAAAAGGGCGATACGGTGGAGGCGAAGGTACTGAAAATCGACGGCGAGCACCGTCGCATATCGCTGGGACTTAAACAGGTCAACGATATTTGGGCGAACTGGTTTGCGGAGCACAAGCTAAACGAGGTGCTTAAGGGCAAGGTGGTGCGCAACGCGGCGTTTGGGGCGTTCGTGGAGGTAGCGGAAGGGATTGAAGGGCTTTGCCATATTTCCGAAATCGAAGAGAGGCGACCAAAGGGAGAGCCGGGCGAACGTAACAAGCAGAAAACGGGGAAAGGCGCAACGGCGTTGGCGCAAGGCAAGGAATATGAGTTCAAGATTATAAAACTGGATCCGGAGCAGCGGAAAATCAGCTTGAGCTACCGGGCAGCACAGAAGCAAGTGGAGCGGCGCGACATCGAGATATTCCGGCAGTCGAAATCAGCAAAATCATCGCCCAATGCGACCATCGGCGATGCTATCATGGCCAAACGACAGGCAAACTGAGTCGAACCCAGCCAGAGGAACCCGGGGAAGTCATCAGCAGAAAAAGATTTACGTTACAGGCCCATTGGTGATATGGAAGGGCCGCTAAGTGTCCCGGAGATGTGGTTGCATAGTTGCGGCGGGGGACTTAGGGAACAAATTCAGCCCAGCATCCAGCTTAGAAATTTTGCGTAAAAGGGAGGGCCGTCGGCCCATGGCGAGCGCTACGGGTAAGCCGGAGGCAGCAGAGCGCACAGTGACGAAGGCGGATTTGATCGAGGAAGTGATCCGCGTGACGGAGCTGCCGCGAAAAGAGTCAGAAACCGTCGTCGAGACGGTATTCGAGAGCATCATCGAAGCGCTGCAGAAGAATGACAAGATCGAAATTCGCGGCTTTGGCAGCTTCCGTACCAGGCAGCGCCGTGGAAGGATCGGGCGCAATCCGAAGACTGGAGCGAAGGTGGAAGTGCCGCCGAAGCGAATCCCGTTTTTCAAGCCAAGCAAAGAGTTGAAGGATTTCGTAAACGTTCATAAAGCCGCGCAACCTGCGGCGCCTGCATCTCCCTCCGAACACGCCCCACAGGGCTAACCCGGTCGAGCGGAATGGATTTTCTTTGGACTCCGTGGCGTTACCGTTATATCGCTGAAGCAGCAAAGGACGAGCGGTGCATCTTCTGCGACGCCGTGGCATTGAACGATGATGTGGCCGCCCAAATCGTTTTCCGCGGCAAGCTTGCGTTCACTATTCTGAACCGTTTTCCCTACACAACCGGCCACGTGATGGTGGTGCCGTACGCGCATGTAGCGGAGCTGGCGCAATGCGACGGGGAAGCGCTCGCGGAAATGATGCTTCTTGCACAGAACGTGCAGAAGGCGCTGGCGAGCGTTTATCATCCTCAAGGGTATAACCTGGGCATGAATCTTGGGCGCTGCGCGGGAGCAGGTGTCACAGGGCACTTGCACATGCACGTGCTGCCGCGCTGGGTTGGCGACGCGAATTTCATGACCACTGTCGCGGAAACACGCCTGGAGCCCGAGGAGCTTTCCACCACTTTTGAGAAATTGCATCGCGCGCTGAACCCATGAGGCTTTTCCTTCACGGAAATGCAATGCAACCTGACAGCTGAGTGGCGTCCCGCTACAATGTCGCTCTGTCGCAACGCGCAAGAATCAGGAGCACGAAATTGGACCTGGGGCTGACCGAAGAACAGGCACTGCTGCAACGCACCGTGCGGGACTTTGCCGAAACGGAAGTGAAACCGCTGGCGAAGGAGTTGGACGAAACCGGCCACTTCCCGCGCGAGACATTCCGCAAGGCGGCCGAGTTGGGGCTTACCGGTGTTGCATTCCCCGAGCAGTACGGCGGGGCGGGGATGGACCACGTCAGCTATACGATTGTGATCGAAGAAATCTCGCGCGCATGCGCCTCCACGGGCGTAATTCTCTCGGTGCAGAATTCGCTCTACTGCGAACCGATCTACCGGTTCGGGACCGAAGAGCAAAAACAAAAATTCCTGGCGCCGTTTGCGCGCGGCGAAAGGATTGGTTGTTACGCGCTGACCGAGCCGCAGGCAGGTTCGAACGCGGCTGCGTTGCGGACCAAGGCTGTGCGGAAGGGCGACAAGTACGTCGTGAACGGCACGAAAGCGTGGATTACCAATGGCGGCGCGGCGGATGCAGCAATCGTCTACACGAATACGCAGCCGGAGAAGGGCGAGAAGGGAATCACGGCGCTAGTGGTCGAGAGAGGCACGCCGGGATTTGCGGTGGGCAAGGAGGAGAAAAAGCTCGGGATCAATGCGACGGCTTGCTGCGAGTTGTCGTTCACGGATTGTGAGATTCCAGTGGCGAATCGCATCGGGGCCGAAGGAGAAGGATATAAAGTGGCGCTTTCGACGCTCGATGGCGGGCGCATCGGGATTGCCGCGCAGGCGACGGGAATTGCGCAAGGCGCATTTGAAGCGGCGCTCGCCTACTCGCAGCAGCGTCAGGCTTTCGGGCATCCCATCGCCGATTTTCAGGCGATTCAATTCATGCTGGCCGATATGGCCACGGAAATCGACGCCGCGCGATTGCTGGTGCGCAAGGCGGCGTGGAAACAGGAGACAGGCTCGCGATTTTCGATGGAAGCATCGACGGCGAAACTGTTCGCCTCCGAAATGTCCACGCGCGTCACGCACAAAGCGATACAAATCCACGGCGGCAACGGCTACAGCCGGGAATATCCCGTCGAGCGCGCGTATCGCGATGCGCGCATCACGGAGATTTATGAAGGGACGAGCGAAATTCAGCGGCTGGTGATTGCAGCCTGGGTGTTGAAATCCTTGTGAACGTTTCCAGGTAAATATTTTCAGGGAAAGATTTCCGCCGAAGGATTTGCTGAGAAAAGTTTTCTGGAATGCTTTCGCGGAATCAGTTCAGCGTGAATTTGACTTCGGTGTATCCTTCTTTCGTGTTGCCTCTGGAAGCTGGCCTGGAATTTGATCCCTCGCGCGAGGAGCAGTTTTTCCCCTCGATACCTCATCATGCGGGGGTTTTTCTGCTGGAAACGCGCGCGGCCCCGGGCGCGTCCGGGGCGAAACCCTATCTGGCGCGAACCGCGGATCTTCGCCGCGCCGCGGAGCGTTTGCTGCGGGTTCCGGACGCTGCTTCGAAGAAACTGAATCTGCGCGACGTTGCGACGAAATTCTCGTTTCGCGTGACAGGCTCGCGGTTCGAACAATCGCTCGTGCTCTACCATCAAGCGCGCGCGCGTTCTCCGAACGGGTATCGAGCGTTTCTGCGATTGCGGCCGCCGGCGCTATTGAAGATCAGCCTGCGGAATTCGTATCCGCGGTGCTACGTGACGCGGCGAATTTTCAGGGATGGCGGCTATTATTTTGGGCCGTTCGTTTCAAGGCAAGCGGCAGAGGCGTTTGCGAATGAGTTCCTGGACCTCTTTAAGATTCGGCGATGCCAGATCAAAATCCGCCGCGACCCCAGCTTTCCCGGATGCATTTATTCAGAGATGAAGATGTGCCTGGCGCCGTGTTTTGCGGGCTGCACGAAGGACGATTACGATGCTGAGGTAAATCGTGTGCTCGACACGCTGGAATCCGGCGGGGCTTCCCTGACGGGAGCGATGGAGCGCGAGCGGGAAGCGGCGAGCGAAGCGACGGATTTTGAGCACGCGGCGGCGTGGCATAAAAAACTCGAGAAGGTGCATAGCGTGATTCGCGGCCTGCCGGAGATAGCGCAGCGCGTGGATGGATTGAGTGCGGTGATTTTGCAACGCGCGGTCCGCGAAAAGACAGTGGCGATGTTCGTGATTGTGAACGGGCTGATCGCGGAGCCATTGTTCATTTGTTTCGATGAATCGGGCGAGCCGCGATCTGTCGAGGCTGTGTTGCGGCAACATTTCGAGGAATTGCAATCGAGAGACGCGGCGGCGCAATCAGAGTCGCACGTTAAAACAAGCCGGGAGGTAACCGCGCCGAGCGGTGAACGATTTAAGTTGTGCGGCGAGACGGCGGAACGCGAAGAGCATCTATCCTTGGTGGCTCGCTGGTTTTATTCGAAGCCGCGCGCCGGTGAAATCTTGTTTCGCGATACGGATTGGCCTTACCGGAAAATACTCCGCGCATGCGCGCGTGTGCTGGCGGCTGCAGCGCCGGATCGTAAATAAAAATGCCCGACGACTCTTCCCTAAAAGCGGCTGAAAAAACGGTGAATGGCGCAACGGGAGCCGCTGTTCCGGTTTCGCGGTGGTCCGTGATGTTTCGCGCGCTGCGATTCCGCAATTTTCAGCTTTTTTTTGCCGGGCAATTGATCTCGCTGGTTGGCACGTGGATGGACAACATTGCGGAAGCGTGGCTGGTCTACCGCCTGACGGGATCATCTCTTTTGCTGGGAACGGTGGCATTTGCCGGGCAGATTCCCGTTTTCCTGCTGGCGCCGATTGGCGGCATGGTCGCGGACCGTTGGGACCGGCGGCGCGTGGTAATCGCGACGCAGGCGAGCTCGATGGTGCTGGCAGGCATTCTCGCCGGACTGACGCTTTCCGGGCGCGTGAAAGTGTGGGAAGTCATTCTGCTGGCGTCGCTGATGGGCGTTGTGAATGCGTTTGATATCCCGGCGCGGCAAGCGTTTCTGGTCGACATGGTTGGGCGCGAGGATTTGATGAATGCCATCGCGCTGAATTCGTCGATGTTCAATGGCGCGCGCGTGGTCGGCCCGGCCATCGCCGGAATTTTAGTGGCGAGCATTGGCGAGGGCTGGTGCTTTTTTGCAAATTCCGTGAGTTACATCGCCGTCATCACGGGACTGCTGATGATGCGCATCAGCCGCCGCGCAGTCGAAGAGCGCCATGCTTCGGCATTCGAGCACATTGCGGAGGGCTTTCGCTTTGTTCGCCGGACGGCGCCCATCTTGGCGTTGCTGCTTCTTCTTGGGCTTGTGAGTTTGGTAGCGATGCCGTATTCCGTCCTGATGCCGATTTTTGCGGCGCGCATTCTGCACGGAAACGCCACGACCCTTGGCACGTTGATGGGCGCAACGGGGATCGGCGCATTGACTGGCGCTCTCGTGTTGGCGTCACGAACGGGACTGAAGGGATTGAGCCGCTGGGTGGCGGTTTCTTGCGCGGGATTTGGAGCGGCGTTGATACTTTTTTCATTTTCCCGATGGTATTTGCTGTCCGTGATGCTTCTTGTGCCGGTAGGTTTTGCGATGATGGTGCAGATGGCGTCGTCGAACACGCTGATTCAGGCGATGGTGCCGGACCGTTTGCGCGGACGAACGATGGCTGTCTATTCGATGATGTTCATGGGCATGGCGCCGCTGGGTTCGCTGCTTTCGGGGGTGCTCGCCGACCGCATTGGCGCGCAATGGACCGTTGCGCTCGGTGGTTTGGGGGCGATCATCGGGGCATTGATTTTTGCGCGCTCATTGCCCAAACTTCGTGTCGAGGCAAGGCAATTAATTCTCGCGCAGGGTCTCGCGGGCGGAGAACCGGCAGGCGGCATGACCTCGCGGGCACTGGAATAACAGGATGCAGCGAGCGGAAGTGCTACGGGATTGTGAGAGCGCATATTTTGGGACCTGTTATGCTTTGCGGCCATTTTGAAGGATTGGAGCGTTGCCGACGCACATGAGTTCTTCATCGTCGCTTAAGACAGGCTGTGCCACGTCAGAAGGCACGCGAGCCTTTGCCGCGCGTTTCGACGGTCGCGCGGCGCCGGGACATTTTCGGGACCGGCGCGGGCTGATGATGTCTTCAATTGGGATCGGCACGTATCTGGGCGAAGCGGACGCGGCAACGGACAGAAATTATACCGAGGCGGTTTCGGCGGCGGTTCACGGCGGCGTAAATGTTGTCGATGCCGCGATCAATTACCGGCTGCAGCGCAGCGAACGCTCGATTGGAAGCGCGCTCGAGAAGCTTTTCGCCGCCGGGTTTGCGCGCGAAGAAATTTTGATCTGCACGAAGGCCGGATTTCTGACGCCCGACGGCGACATGCCGGCCGACGCCAACGATTATTTTTTCCGCGAGTACATATCAAAGGGAATTTTCGCCGTCGAAGACATTGCAGCGGGATGCCATTGCATGACTCCCCGCTATTTGCAGGATCAGATCGAACGAAGCCGCCGAAATCTGGGTATTTCTTGCGTCGATGTTTTTTATTTGCATAATCCGGAAACGCAATTGGGCGAAGTGCCGCGGGACGAGTTCAGCCGGAGGCTCGTCGCGGCGTTTGAAACCCTCGAGGCGGAGGCGGCCGCGGGCAAGCTTCGCGCGTACGGCATGGCGACGTGGAATGCTTTTCGCAACGAATCGCGCGCGGCGGATTATCTTTCGCTGGAGCAAGTGGTGGGATTGGCGCGGCAGGTGGCGGGAAGCGACCACCGCTTTCATTTCGTGCAGTTGCCGTTTAATCTGGCGATGCCCGAGGCGCTGATGCGGCCGAATCAAACCGTCGGCGGGAAGACCATGTCGATGGTGCAAGCGGCGCGGGAGTTGGGCGTAACGTTGATCGCCAGCGCGTCACTGCTTCAGTCTCACCTGATCGGCAAAGTGTCCGCGGTGATTCACGATACATTTGGCCTGAAGGATGATCTCGACTGCGCGCTGCAATTCGTGCGTTCGGCTCCGGGCATCGCTACAGCGCTGGTGGGCATGAAACGAGTGGAGCACGTGAAAGCGAATCTGAGACTGGCCGGGATCGCGCCCGCTTCGCAGGAACAGTTTCGGCAGATGTTCGCGGCGCGCCGCTAGCGGAATTTCCAGCGCGATGAATCGTTCTGTTGGCTGACCCATTGCTCGAGCGCGCGGCCCATCTCGGGCAATTTGCCGGCGAAGAAGTGGTCCGGCGCATCGATGAACACGAGTTTTTTCGGTTCGGGGAGTTTTTCGAAGAGCGCTTCGACGCGATCGAGCGAGCCGAATTGGTCGTGGGCGCTTTGCAGAATGAGCTTTGGCTTCCTGCATTCGGTGAGAAAAGACAAATCCGAGCTGTCCACCGGAATTCCCAGTCCGACAAGGTCCGCGATGCGGGCATCCTCGCATCCGACGCGCAATCCCACATACGAACCGAAACTGAAGCCGGCCAAAAGAATTGATTTAGCGGGGAATTCCGTCGCCAGGTAATCCAGGGCGGCGCGAACGTCGCCTGTTTCGCCTCTCCCCTTGTCGTGTTTGCCCTCGCTGAGTCCCGCGCCGCGAAAATTAAAACGCAGGACGGGAATTTCCAATTGGTGGAGTGTTTTTGCGACCTGGAAGACAACTTTGTTGTGCATCGTGCCGCCGAAAAGCGGATGCGGATGGCAGACAACGGCGACGCGACGCGGATTCGCGGCCGAGACGGTCCAGAGCATCGCTTCGAGACGGCCCGCAGGACCGTTGAGAAAAAAGGTTCTATGAAATGCTTCGGCCATGGCGAAGTTCGGAGTGTAGCGGATGCGCAAACGCGTGCCAAGCCTCCGGGGCATATGCGATTCAAGAATGAAGGAATCTGTCGCGCCGCGGAGCCAAAAAGAATTGCGCGTTGCGTCGAGCGGTGCTAGGGTTATGGGAACTTCCACCTACTTTCCGGGGAGGAACAATGGACCAAGAGACAACGGACCGCCGGTCGGCCCGACGTTTCACGATGGCGCTTCCTCTGCTGGTGCGCTTCGCGCACAATGGGAATATGGAAGAGAAAGTGGCCCAGACGCGCGACGTGAGCTTTCGCGGCGTCTACTTCCTTACGGATACCCCTCCGGAACAGGGCAGCGCAGTTGAACTGGTGCTGACATTGCCGCAACAAATCACACTGGCTGGCGATGTTCGCATTCGCTGCTTCGCCAATGTCGTGCGCGTGGAAGCGCATGAGGAAGTACGTGGAGTCGCCGCCCAGATCGACCGCTACGAATTCATGCCTGCCGCTGCGTGATTCCCGCCCATCCCTGTTAAAATGCTTCCAGTGTTGGAGGCGATATGTACCACTATGATCCCGAAGCCGCGCTGGAAGAATTGCGCGACGAAGCCGTGCTGCCGCATCCCGTTCACTTGCGGGACATGATCTTGCGCACGAAGCTGGATGTGCCGGGCGCGCTCGATCTGAATCGAGAGTTTCAGGAGTACTTAACGCAATTCGGGGAAGCCCAAAAGCTTGCGCGGGGAATCCTGGAGCGGCTTGCAGCCGGAGTGCGCAAAGCATCCTGACGATTGGCAACGATTAATTTTGACGGCGGCACTCGCGGCGCGTCTGGCTCGCGACAAGCGCGGCGTCAAACAAGAGAATGGACAGGGGCTGAAGGAAACGCGAAATGGCTCGACAGACAATTTTGATTGATGCAGACGACACGCTCTGGGAGAACAATATCTTCTTCGAGCAGATCATCAATCGATTTCTTTCGTGCCTGATTCATTTGGGATACACGCCTGAATATTCGCGGCACATCCTGAACGAGACGGAACGCCGCAATGTTTTGCAGCATGGGTACGGTGTTAAATGCTTTCGCCGCTCGCTGGAGGATACGTACTTGAAACTGGCGGGCGGGATGGCGCGCAAAGAGGTGGTGCAGGAAATCGAGAAAATGGCCACGGAGCTCGAAAGCACGCCGCCGCAGATTCTGGAAGGCGTGCCAGAAACGCTGGCTTATTTGAGCGGACGGCATCGCCTGATTTTGCTGACCAAAGGCCAGCCTGCCGAGCAGGCCGCCAAGGTGGAACGCTCGGGTTTGGCGCGATATTTCGAGTCGGTGGAAATTGTGACGGAGAAAGATCATTCGACGTATGAGCGAGTGATCAATCAGTTCAAGATTGTCAAGGCTCACGGTTGGATGGTGGGAAACAGTCCGCGCAGCGATATCAATCCGGCCCTTCGCGCGGGGCTGAACGCGGTGTTTATTCCGCATCACGCCACGTGGATTCTGGAGCACTCGGAGCTGGAAAGCGGGACGGGCAAGCTGATTCTGGTAACCAGTTTTCGCGATTTGCGCGGACATTTCTAGGGCATCCGGAGGACGGTTTGGACTATCGCTCTGAATTCGCGGAATTCGACGGCGTCACCTATTTGAACACGGCGGGGCAGGGCCCGTTGCCGCTGGCATCGGCCAGGGCGGCGCAGGCGGCGCTCGAATGGAAGAAATTGCCGCATCGCATGCCGGACAGCGTTTATTTCGGCTTGCCGGATCGCGTGCGCGCGCTGCTTGCGGCATTGATGGGCGGCGATCCTGAAGAATTCGCGATTACGTCGGGCGCGAGCAGCGGCATGATCGCCGTGGCGGCGAATTTCGATTGGAGGCGGGATGACGAGGTTTTGGTAGGCCGCGGAGAATTTCCGGCACACTTTTCCACGTTCATGCCGCTCGAAGAGGCTCGGGGCGTTCGCGTGAAGGTGGTGGCGCCCCGAGATCGTTTTATCGCGGCAGAGGATTACATCGAGCAGATTACGCCGCGGACGCGCATGGTCTCCGCCAGCCTGGTGCGATTCGATGATGGTTCGCGTCTGGATGCGGCGCGGCTGGCGGCCGCGTGCCGCAAAGCGGATGTGTCATTCCTGCTCGACTTGAGCCAGTGCTCCTGCGCCATTCCCATTGATTTGCGTGAGACGGGCGCGGATTTCGCGGTGAGTTCCGGATACAAATGGCTGCTCGGTCCCTATGGAACGGGTTTTTTTTGGGCGCGCCGCGAGGCAATGGAGAAATTGCGGCCTGCACCGTTTTATTGGATGGCGTTGGAAGGGGCGCGGAATTTCCACTCGTTGCCTTTGGATAAACTGAAACCTGCCGCGGGGGCGCGGCGATGGGACGCGGCTGAGACGGCCAATTTTTCGAATCTATCCGCGATGCAGGCGTCGCTGGAATTTATCGAGCGCGTTGGCGTGAAAGCCATCGCCGAGCACAATGAAAATCTGATGGCGAGACTGATTGAGCGTTTGCCGCGAGACACTTGTGTGTTGGCGAGTCCCGGTGCGGCGGAAAAACGGGGCCCGTACGTCTGCGTCGCCGCGCGAAAGGCGGACCGAACGCAGGAACTTTTTCAGAAATTGCAGGACGCGCAGATATTCGTCAGTCTGCGCGAAAACGCACTTCGCATTTCGCCGCACGTTTACAACACCGAGCGCGACATCGCGAAGCTGATTGCCGTGCTGTCGAGCTAAGTTGTGTTTTGGACGGCCCTCGGTCACGCGGCCATGGCCAGACGGTAAAAGCTCAAGGCCGAATCGCCCTGCTCAACGGTGCGGGAACACTCGAGCCGGTCCAACCGCAGGGGCAGCTCCATTTTCTTGCGATGCTCAACGATTACAATTCCGCGCGGGGCGAGCAAATGCGAGCCATCAAGGAAGTCCAACACGCGGAGATAATCCGCGGCGAGCGCATACGGCGGGTCGAGAAAAATGAAATCGGCGAGGATGCGGCGCGAAGCTAATCGCTCCAACCCTTGCATTGCGTCCATCGCCAGGATTTCGCCGCCCGTTTTGATGCCGAGCGAATTCAAATTCTCGCGAATCAGTTTGGCGGCTGGGGCGTGCCGCTCGATAAAGACAACCTGGCGCGCACCGCGGCTGAGCGCTTCGATTCCAATCGCGCCGCTGCCGGCAAAGACGTCGAAGAACAACGAGTCCTCCACCGTCGGGCCCAAAATATCGAAGAGCGTCTCGCGCAGGCGGTCGCTCGTGGGGCGCAGCTCCATCCCGCGCAACGTGCGCAGGCGGCGGCTGCCGAATTTCCCCGCGATTACGCGCATGATTTATCCCACCGACGCCAACTGGAAGCGTTTCTGCCACGCAGGTCCGAGATACGTGAAGAGTTTCGCCATCTCAGGCTCGCGGGCATGGTCTTCGATGAGCGCGAATGCCTCGGCGCGCGCTTGTTCGAGAAGTTTGTGATCACGCAACGGATGAGCGATGTGAAACGCGACGTCTCCGTGCTGTTTCGTGCCAAAAAACTCCCCGGGGCCGCGCTGTTTCAAGTCGTGCTCGGCAATCTGGAAGCCGTCGGTGGTGGCGACAAGCGTTTCGAGGCGGTCGCGCCCTTCGCCGGTGATGTTTTTGGGGGCAACAAGAACGCAATACGATTTTGCCGAGCCGCGTCCGATGCGGCCGCGCAACTGATGAAGCTGCGCGAGTCCGAAACGATCCGCGTGCTCGATGACCATCACGGTAGCGTTTCGCACATCGACGCCGACTTCGACGACGGTGGTCGCCACCAGAATTTGCAGTTCGTTACGCCGAAAACGCTCCATGACGTCATCTTTTTCGTCGCTGCGCAAGCGGCCATGAAGCAGCCCAACTTTCCATTGTGGGAAAACTGATTTCGAGAGCCGCTCGTACTCGGCTGTCGCGGCTTTCAGCTCCTGCTTCGATTCTTCGATCACTGGATAAATGATGTAGGTCTGCCTTCCCGCGACAATTTCGCGGCGAACAAATTCCCAGACTCCGGGAAGCTGCGTGTCGGCGCTCCAGCGCGTTTCGATGGGCGTGCGGCCGGGCGGCATTTCATCGATTACAGAGAGTTCGAGATCGCCATAAAGAGTGAGAGCCAGAGTGCGCGGAATGGGCGTGGCCGTCATCACGAGGACGTGTGGGGAAGCTCCTTTTTCCGAGAGTCGCTTGCGCTGGAGCACGCCGAAGCGGTGCTGTTCATCAATGATGACCATGCCAAGTTTCGCAAACGCCACGCGATCTTCGATCAGCGCATGCGTGCCCACGACCAACTGCCCCTGGCCGGAAGCGATGCGTTCGAGCGTGCGAGATTTGTCGCCGAATTTCATTCCGCTGACGAGCAGTTCAACGGAGTAGCCGGCAGGCCCAAAAATCCGCCGTGCCGACAGGTAATGCTGAACGGCGAGGATTTCCGTGGGCGCCATCAGGGCGACTTGATAGCCATTCTCGATGACGATTGTTGCTGCTTCGAGCGCGACGATTGTTTTGCCGCTGCCTACATCGCCTTCGAGCAGACGGTTCATCGGCGTGGGCTTTTCCAGGTCACCGGCGATTTCTGCCAGCACGCGTTTCTGCGCGGCCGTGGGCTTGAAGGGAAGAATGCGTTTGAGGGCCTTGCGAATCGCCTCTTCTCTGACGCGCATGGCAATGCCGGCTCGTTGCTGTTCGTGTTGCCGACGGACGGCGAGGCCGAGCTGGTAAAGGAAGAACTCCTCGAAGATCATGCGCACCTGAGCAGGACTGCGGAATTCGTTCAAGGTTTCGACGTTCGCATCATGCGGAGGGAAATGAATCGCGATCAGCGCCTCGCGTCGGGAAGGGAACGCATAGCGTCGCAATATATCCGCGGACAGCGGATCGGGAACATCGCCCTGGAACTCGCGCAGAGCGGCATAAATAATCCGCCGCAGCATACGGGAACTGATGTCGCCGATGGCTTCGTATATGGGAACGATACGGCCGACCTCGGTGGAATCCGCGGATCGATTGCCCTGGCGCAGCAACTCGAATTCCGGATTGATCATTTCCGTGCGCAGCGGCCGGTTGGGATCGAGGCCAGCCTTTCCGTGCATGACGAGAGGCTGGCCCGGCTGCAGCTTCCCGTTTAGATAGCCTCCGTGAAAAAAACGAGCGGCAAGTTTTCCGCTGCCGTCTTGCACAAGGAGGTGAAACATGGCGCCACGCCGCCGCGCGAAGCGCATCAGGCTGCCGCTAACGACTTCCGCGCGCACTGTGGCGGTTTGACCGGGCACGAGCTCGGCGATGGGCGTGAAATGGATACGGTCTTCGTAGCGGAACGGCAAGTACGAAAGTAGATCGCCCACAGTGGTGATACCGCGTTCGGCGAGCAGGGCGGCGCGCTGCGGGCCCAGGCCCTTCAGGTACGTCACGGCGGTGTTGAGATCCAAATTCATCCCGTTACCAGCGTACGGCATAACATTTTACTAAGGGCATGCGCACGTCCTATTATTTAGGAATCGCGAAGCATAAAGGCGGATGCTCAGGCGCAACGAAAATGGCGCAATTTCTCGGAACCGGGCTGCGGCGATGGATTGAGTATCTGGCGGCGATTCTAGCCGGCAATGCCATTTATTTTTTTTCGCTTTTCGCACATCTCCCCGCCGGCCTGCGCCATCAAACCCGCAAAATCGATTTCGGCATGGCTCTGGATTTCGCCATATGCGTAGCGGTGTACGGGCTGATCCGGCTGGGGGAGCGCGTTTCGCGCTAATATCTTAAGCCATATTCGTGCTCACCTGGGAGGATAGGCGGCGTCTAACCGGATGTGGATAGAGACGTGGTCAAGCCGGCGGATTCGCGAAGAAATCAGCAAGACGACCAGGCCCCACGACAAGCAAGTCGCATCCGGCTATGAACTCGATGGGAATCAGTGCGGCGCTCGAAGGGGGTGCGGGGTACCGCGCGGTGCAGAAAGCGGATGAACAGGTCCTGGTCCGGCAAGCGCAAGCGGGCAATCGGCCGGCTTTTGAGGAACTGGTTCGCCGCTACGACCGCGACGTGCTTCGTCTGGCTCTGAACCTGCTTCGCGGCAGCGAGGACGCCCGCGACATCTACCAGGAAGTCTTTCTGCGTGCTTACCGGAACCTGTCGCGTTTCCGGTTCGAGTGCAGTTTTTATACATGGATTTACCGGATTGCGACGAACGTGTGCCTGGATCATCTGCGCCGGAAGAACACGAGACGCGAGGAACAGGCTCCTGAATCGGCGGATGCCGAGGGCGCGGCGCCCGATTTTTTCGATCAGCAAATGGAGCATCGATCGGCTGCGAATCCGGAACGCCACTTTTTTGGACAGGAATTGGGCCGGCAGATTACCGCGGCGCTCGGCCAGCTGTCACCACGAGAGCGAATGGTTTTTGAGCTAAAGCATTATGAGGGACTGAAATTGCGAGTGATTGGCGACATGCTCGGCACTTCCGAAGAAACCGTAAAGAATTCGCTGTTCCGCGCGACGCGCAAACTGCGCGCCAGCCTGGACGGCATGAGGTAAACGAGGAGAAATCCATGCAGCAGGAATTCAATCCAGGCTCCAGCGCACGAGCGTGTCCGGAATTCGAGTCGCAGATCATGCTTTTCGCGCTGGACGAGATGGAAGGCGTGGAACGCGATTCGCTCGAAGAACATCTGGACAGTTGTTCGCGATGCGTTGCGGCGCTGGCCGCGGAGAGACGCATGCTGGAAATTTTGGCTTCGCAGCAGCGCCCGGATCCTTCTGCTGCATTGCTGTCGAGCTGCCGCAACCGGTTCGAGGATTCTCTCGATGAGATGGATCATCGCAGTATTTTCGCGCGCTGGGCCGAATCGATTTTCCCTGCGCACTGGCTAGCGCTGCATCCCGCGGCCAGCGTGGCGATGTTGCTGCTGATCGGTTTTTCCGTCGGCACATTGGCGCCGTGGCGATCGCAGGTGGGAACTTCCTCCTCCCCATCGCGGCCGCCAGCGACGCTGGGCTCGATGACGATGGACAATCAAGAACTGCAGACCGCCGCCGTTTCCGGAATCAATTGGACGCCGACAAACGACAATCGCCCTCCTCGCGTGGAAGTCCAGATGACGACCGAGAAACCAGTGATCGTTCAGGGTACCGTCGACGATAAAGAAGTAAAGCAGGTGCTTCTGTATGTTCTGCACAACAACCGGCGATTCGGTCCGGACGTGCGAATCAACGCGGTGGAACTGCTGAGGACTCGCGCGAATGATCCCGACGTGCAGCAAGCGCTATGCCAGGCGGTCCGCGGCGACCGCAACGCCGCTGTGCGTTTGAAGGCGCTTGAGGCGTTGACCGATACGCAGCCGAATCAGCAAGTGGTTCAGACGATGCTCGATGCTTTGGTTAAGGATGCGAACATTGGAGTTCGCGTGGAGGCTATCAACTCGCTGCGCGCATTTTCCGCGCGCGGCGCGCTGCTCTCCGATCCGCAGGCATTCACCGTTCTCCGCGACCGCATGCGTACCGATCCTAACAACTATATTCGTCTACAAAGCGCGGCGGCAATTCAGCAGACTCCAGCGGGGCGGAAGTAAATGGGAGCTAGAGGCGCGCCGCAGCAACGATATTGGCAATGCGGAGTTTTGACGCTGGCCGTGCTGTTGGCCTTCGCGTCTCCCGCGTTCGCGAACGGGAAGCGAGGGTCCCGAGCGACGACGAATCGTCCCGATCGGTTATCCGCCGATAAGACGGGCCAATTGTCGACGAGCGCCGGACTGCGTTTGCGCCTGATCGCCGACGAAGGCGACATTCGCATCACCACGCATGATTCGCCGACCGTCGATTATCGCGTACACCTCGAAGTGGATTCGAACGACACCAACGCGCGGGAAATTCTGGACGGCTTCAGTCTGCTCGCACGCGTCACGACGGATGGCGTGCTGCTGTTGGGACGCACGCCGCGTCACGGTTGGGGAGAGCATCTTTCGGTGACGTTCGAAGTGGCCGTGCCGCGGAACTACAACCTGGATATTTCGACACAGGGCGGCAATGTTCGCCTTGGTGATGTCCAAGGGCACGTGGCCATCGGCACCAACGGCGGAAATATATCCACGGGCGAAATTGGAGGGCCGGCGAGGCTGGTCACGGATGGCGGGCACATCTCCGTGAAGAATGCGGGGAATGACCTGGTGGCAACGACGGGCGGAGGCAATATTACGGTGGGTCCCGTGAAGGGCACGGCGGTCTTGCGCA
>DASZCH010000149.1:0-6585 GCA_035943235.1 Candidatus Acidiferrales bacterium | reverse complement strand
GTCGTGCTGGTGAGCTTCCGCTGTTGCCCTATCAAGTGGTTTTGATGTTCGGAGGACTACGCCTCAGGACTTTCTACGGGTAAAATCATGTAATGCATTCGCACGGCCATCAGCACGGCGCAGATCACTCGCACGGTCACGTGGCAAGTTCGAGCGGAGTGCTCGGAGGCGCGATGCTCGCGACTCTCGCGCTCGTGGTGGTCGAGTTTGTTGCCGGCACGATGGGCCATTCAATCGCGCTCGTAAGCGATGGCGTGCATAACCTCACCGATCTCCCGACGATCCTCATTTCGTGGATTGCCGTCCGATTGTCCGAACTGCCGCCAACCGCGGAAAAGACCTATGGCTATCATCGTTCGGGCATCCTTGCGGCATTCGTGAATGCGATACTTCTGATCCTGGTGGCAGTTTACATTTTGTTTGAATCCTACCAGAGGCTGCAGCGGTCGGTGGAAGTACGCACCACGCTGATGCTTTGGGTCGCCGTGTTCGCGTTGTGCGTCAACGGTGCAATCACCCTGGGACTCGTGAGCGGACGAAAAGATCTGAATCTGCGCAGCATCTTGATTCACAATTTTGGCGATGCGCTGTCGAACATCGCAATTTTCGTGGGTGCGCTGGCAATTCGTTGGACCGGCGCCCGATGGGTGGATCCAGCGATTGGCATGGCCATCGGGATAATGGTGTTGTGGAGTGCGGTGGGAGTCTTGCGCGAAAGCAGTCATATTTTGTTGGAGGGTTTGCCCAGAAATTTGAAACTCGATAGCGTGGCCCAAACCATACTCAGCGTCGACAATGTGAAAGAAGTGCACGATATTCACATATGGACCATTGGCACAGACCTGCAAGCAATTTCCTGCCACGTCCGGATCCCTGACATGCATATGGAAGACAGCGAACGGATATTGATGGCGATTCGCGAACGTCTGGCGTCGAGCTTCCACATCACGCACACGACGATTCAGTTCGAGCGCGCCGGTCTGCCGCACGAGGCTGGCTACTTCATGCCCGCGCCAATTCGTCCCTTGAAATAATGCTCTGTACGCGCAGCTTTTCAGCAGCCCAATTCTTGGGGAGACTCTTATAGCGAGAGCCGAAGCGGAGTCCCACGTTCGTCGTTGAGGCGTCGCGTTGCGGCGCTATCAAGGTCCGTAACTGCAAACGACCGCCGCAAGCCATCCGGCGTGATATAGACGATGCGATCGTCCTGCCGGGTAAACGCGATCGCGTGGACCTGCGTGCCGTCATGCAACACGAGAACGAATTCACCGACGTCCGGAAGCGGCGGCTGTTCTGCCGCCGGCGGCGCGACGGGCTCGGAAATTTCAGCACTCGGCTCCTGTGCTTGCGACCGTGGCTGCTGGAGGACGATCACTTGGGGCGGCTGCTGTTCGAGGACCACAGCGGGCTGTAACTCGGAACCGAAGAACGGGAAACTTATCGGCGTTGCCGGTGTCTCTTGTAGCAGGCGCTCGCCGAGAGCAAGCTCTTGCTGCGTGACAGGATCAATCAAGGCGCGAATGGGAAGATCGTGATTGAGCGCGGCCAGATTGGCGTAGTCAAAACCTAACCCGGGGACCGGATTGAGGAGCTGGGTAAGGGTCGTTTGCGAGCTGGAAAATTCATTGCCCGTTTTGGAGCTAAACGCCGGGTTGGCCAGCGACGTCTGGTTCGACAGTGAAGTTCCGATTGGCATGGTTACGGCACCGTGAGTCGCGGGCTGCACGGGCAAGCGCACCACCAGGGTCCGGGTAACGATTGGCCGTCCAGCGCGGATCAGGGTCGTGGCTGTGACGCGCGCGGTCGTCGCCGAAATCGATGAGCGGCCCAAACGGCGCTGTGCTGAGGCAAGATTACAGAGTCCCAGCAGTATAGTGACAATAAGCCCAAGCCTTGCAGTACGGATTATTGTTGCAAACATGGGGTCGCCTCACGCTACTCTCTGGGGATGCCCGCGAATGAAGGCCGGTTGCATTCATTCTAGCGCATCGTGCGGTTGCGGCGTGATGGTTTTTCATAGCGCCACTTTAGGTGGTTCGTCAGGTCCATGCTTTGCCGCCCACACGGGATATGCTATAAACGGTTGACCAATGGACATGCAATCGGTGCTGGCATCGGAATCGGAGGCGGCAGCCAAAGAACGAACGGCGGCTGCGGCACGCAATTTGCAACTCGTGAATGCTTCGCTGCAATGTCCAGTATGCTTTCATAGACTCGAGCAGAGCCACTGTAAATTGATTTGTGGGACTTGCGGGTACTACATGTCCTGCTCGGACTATTATTGAGGGATCATCTTGGGCCTAAGCCGGAGCCGCTGGAAGCTCCAGCGGTAGAATTTGAGTCTGCCAGGAGGCGAAAAACGTGGCACTGAGAATGACGGATCGTGAAGTAAGCGGGGTCACCGTCGTGGATCTTGACGGGCGAATCGTTTTGGGCGAGGAAAGCAATTCTTTTCGCGAACGCGTCAAGAGTCTGCTCGCGAGCAACCATAAGAAAATCGTGCTGAACATGTCGAACGTGACGTACATCGACAGCGCGGGCTTGGGGACATTGGTGGCAACGTTCCACAGCGCGCGCTCCCAAGGCGGTACGTTGAAACTTTGCAATCTGGGAGCGAAATTCAAAGAAGTGCTGCAAGTGACGAAATTAATGACGGTCTTCGATGTCTACGACAACGAAGCCGCCGCCGTGCAAGCTTTCGGCAAGTAACCACATTCTTGCTTGCAGGCTATACGCGCCGCGCGGAGCGCCAAAGACTCCCTGATCGATTGGCCCGCATCTAGGGGTATTGTGCTACAGTCGTAGGATAAGTATAATTACGGCTATAGTCTCTTTCAGCGCCAGGGTGGCACGTGAGCATCATTTGGGATTCGCTCGATTCCAGAAGAGAAGAAGAGCGCGAAGATTCGCCCTCGGGCGATCCCCTGAATTCCTTCGGCTCAGGTCCGGACCGGCGCAAAAGCTCGCGCGCAAACGTCTACGTCCCTCTTTTCGTGTACGGCTACGATTCTGCCGCCGAGCCTTTTCATCAAGATACGCATACTCTGGAAGTTAGCGGTAGTGGTGGGCTGCTCAGGCTCGACGCCAACGTTCGGCGCGGGCAAAAGCTCTTGCTTATGAACCGCGTGACGAAGCAAGAGCAGGAATGTTACGTAGTAGGGCTAAAGCGCCACCCGAAGCGCTCGCACCTTCACGTTGGCGTATCCTTCGCGCAGCCTGCCCCCGGTTTTTGGAAAACTCAGCGCGCTTGAGAACTCGAAAGCTCGCCCCCTACGCGCGTTGGAACTTCTTCTTGAACTAGGTCTTCACCATCGGCAGACGCAGCCGCGCCTCGCATCCATGGCCGGATGTCACGTTTTCAA
This sequence comes from Candidatus Acidiferrales bacterium, assembly GCA_035943235.1. Classification (GTDB taxonomy): domain Bacteria; phylum Acidobacteriota; class Terriglobia; order Acidiferrales; family UBA7541; genus DAHUXN01. The sequence continues at coordinate 3,223 of DASZCH010000149.1, read as the reverse complement.
GACTTAAACTTCCTCCATGCGCCTCCGCAATTTGCCGGCTGAGCACCAAACCAATCCCAGAGCCGCCGGGCTTCGTGGTGAAGAACGGAACAAACAAATTAGCGGCGCTGGGAATGCCGGGACCTTCGTCTCGCACCCAAACCTCCAGAAAACCGTCCTTTGTGCCCCAACCCACTCGGACGCCGCCGCTCGTCTCTGTCGCGGCGTCAACCGCATTCTTAATCAAGTTAATTAGCACCTGATCAAGCTGGTCAGGATCGGCTTGTATCGTCAATTCGGGGCCAGCCCTGATGGGGATCTGCATGCGTAAATCGAGGCTGGCGACCCGGTGAATCCAAGTACTAACATTCACAGGCCGGAGCTGCGGAGCGGGCAAACGCGCCAGCCGTGCATACGCGTTCATAAAACGCGCCAGCCCGTCCGTGCGATTCGCAATGACGGCGAGGCCGCGGCTCATGTCGTCTTCCCAGTCAGACGGCCTCTGACGGCGCGCCATCATCCCGGCAAGGCTCTCGGCGACGGACTTGATAGGCGCCAGCGAATTATTCAATTCATGGCCGATCACGCGAATCAGTCGCTGCCACGCCAGACGTTCTTCTTCACGCAGTGCCTGGCTCAAATCGGAAATGAGAATCAGTTGATGCGGTTTGCCTCCCTCGCGAAAATTGCCTCGATGGATTTCCCAGCGGCCCATTTTTCCAGGAAATGCAATTTGCGCGACGTGCGGCGTTTCCACGGTCAGGCAATACTCGATGCCAAGTTCGTCTGCGGTTCTTCCCAGGGCGCGCTCGGCGGGCCGGTTCAAAATACGCTCGGCGGCGCGATTGAGCAGCCGCAAACGATCGGTCGAGTCAAACGCAAAAACCGCTACGTCAATTTCCTCCATGACTTTGCGCAATAATGCGGTCGCCTCCACGGCGCCAAGCCTTTGCTGCCGCAGCGTTTCGCCGAGCGCGTTGACCTCGCGCATCACTTCGCCCAGCGCATCATGATGTGCAGCCCCGCGGGCGCGGATTGAGAAGTCACCTTCGCGCAACGCGGCGAGCATGTTGGAAAGCGTTCGCAAAGGGAACGTGACGCGGTTCTGCGCGCTGAATGCGAAACTCAGCCATGCCACAATGATGATTATGGTAAGTGTCCAAGAGGTTTTTGGATCGTAATTGCCGGTCCACAGCAGGATCACAGCGACCGTGGATCCGATCAGCCCCGCAAGCAGGGCGCGGATAAGGATGCGGCGTTCGTAAGCGAGAGGCTTCACAGCCCGTATTTTTGCAGCCGACGATACAGCGCGCTGCGGCTCAGCCCCAGCGCCTTACTCGCATGGCTGACGTTGCCCCCGTAGCGGCTCATGGCCTTTTGAATCAAAGCGCGCTCCACATCTTCCAGGCCCATATCCTCGATGCGCAAGTTTCCCTCGCGCACGGGCCGCAGCCCCAAATCCCCGGCTCGCACTTCGCGCCCTTCCGCCAGCAAAACCGACCGCTCAATCGAATGGTCGAGCTCGCGCACATTTCCGGGCCACGGATGCTCAAGCAAAAGTTTCATGGCCGTTGGCTCGAAGCCAGTCAGGTCCTTGCGATAGCGCTGGGCCGATTGTCGCAGAAAATGCAATGCAAGGAGTGGGATGTCTTCTTTGCGCTCGCGCAATGGTGGCAAATGAATTTCGATGGTGTTCAAACGAAAAAGCAGGTCTTCGCGAAAGCGCCCCGTCTCGACTTCCGCTTGCACATCTGCGTTGGTAGCCGAAAGAATGCGCACATCCACACGGCGCGTTGTAGAAGACCCCACGCGTTCCAGTTCTCCGGCCTCAAGCGCACGCAGCAGTTTGGCCTGAAGATTCAGCGGTACATTGGCAATTTCGTCCAGGAAGAGTGTCCCGCCATCCGCGAGCTCGAACCGTCCCACGCGATCTGTTTTGGCGTCGGTAAACGCGCCCTTTACGTGACCGAAAAGCTCACTCTCGAAGACTCCCTCGGGCAAGCCGCCCGCGTTCACCGTGACAAACGGTTTCCCGGAACGCGACGAAAGCGCTTGCAGCGTTCGCGCAATTACTTCCTTTCCCGTGCCGTGTTCACCGGTGATCAGAATGTTTGCGTCGGATGGGCCAACGCGAGTCATCAACTCCATCACAGGGCGCATCACCGTGGACTCCGCAATCAGCACGGGACGCCCATCGGCTCGCAGGAGGCGGTTCTCGGCTTCCAGGCGGAGACTGTTGCGAATCGCGCGAGCAAGCTCTATTTGCGTCCGCAGCACAGCCAGCAAGCGCGCGTTTTCCCACGGCTTCTGGATGAAATCCTTGGCTCCCCGGCGCATCGCCTCGACCGCAAGGTTCAGAGTTCCCCAGGCCGTCATCACGATCACTGGCACGCTGCCGTCGCGTATGCGGATTTCCGTCAACAGGTCGAGTCCTTCCTGGCCGGAAGTTGTGTCGCGGGCGTAATTCAAGTCCATGAGGACCGCGTCGAATTCGCGCGTCTCCAGGACCGTCAGCAACGCAGCGGGAGACGCCACTGCATCAATATCGAAGCCTTCCCCCTTCAGTAATAAACGAAGCGCCTCGCGCACGTCCGGCTGGTCGTCAGCCACCAGCACGCGGGAACGATGGTTGTCGGTTACGGTCATTCAGTCTACCTCTCTATCTCCATCGGAACTGTTCTGCTCACTCGTAACGCAGGGCGATGAGCGGATCCACTCTTGCGGCGCGCCGCGCGGGAATGTAGCACGCGAGGAACGCGATGAACGCGAGCACACCAACTACGATGGCGAACACGATCGGGTCTGTGGCTCGTACGCCGTAAAGTTCGTCGGAGAGCAGTCTCGTGGTTGCGAAAGCGCCTGCAAGGCCGGCGATCAGACCGATTGCCGTTAAAAACATTCCCTGGCGCACTACCATCAGCAGAACGTCGCGCGGACGAGCGCCCAGTGCCATACGAATGCCTATCTCATGAGTTCGCTGGCCCACCGAATATGCGATCACGCCGTAGATTCCCACGGCGGCAAGTATCAAAGCCAGCGCCGCAAAGATGCTCATCAGCGTCATCAAGAATCGCTGGAACGCGAGCGAAGTGGACAGAATTTGCTCCATCGATTGAATGTGGCCGATCGGCAAATCCGGCTCGGCATCATGAACAGCGGTTTCCACGGCATGACTGAGGCTCAAAGGTGGCTGTGCTGTGCGTACGACGATCGCAACTGGAAACCACGCCTGAAACCCCTGAAT
>DASZCH010000148.1:0-8621 GCA_035943235.1 Candidatus Acidiferrales bacterium | reverse complement strand
AGTCCACTTTGTCGACTTCCGGGCGCGTGACGGGCGACAGTTTCTTTTCGGTGAGCGCCTGCTCCAGAAATTCAGGGACGAGGGACTCGAGCACTTCGCCTTTGATTTCCGCGGCGAAGCGGCGGCGGATCAGCGTAACGGGCGCTTTGCCGGGACGAAAGCCGGGGATGCGCGCGACGCGAGCCAGATCGCGGGCGATTTTCTCCGTCGTCTTCTGGACGTTCTCGGCGGGAATCTCAAGTTCGATTTCGCGACGGCAAGTTGCTTCAGTCATTTTGTATTTTCTTGGAGCGGCAATTTGATTTTCGAATGAAGTTCGCGTTCCCGGGAAATTTACGGCAGGGCACTACTTTCACGCTGCCTCAGGCCTCTTCGTGAATTTTCGCAGGAGCGGCAGGAAAAAGCGGCCAAGCATAAGAGCAAGCTCAGTATAGAGGAACACGTTGCGAGCGTCAACCGCGCTGCGCCGTTAGGCCCGACAGGCAGTCTCAGCAGCGGAGACTCATTGGCCGAGGCTGATTGGCCAGGGCCGCGGGATGGCTAGAGTCATCAGGACGAAACCGAGAAGGGCGATGTCTTTGAGGAAGTTAATCTTCTCGCCCAGTCTTGCCTGCGGATCCTGGACCGTCCAGAAATTGTGAATGCCGAACGCAGCGGCGAGCAAGAAAATCACCAGGAGAATCGCTCCGATGGATGGGTGATAACCCAAGAGCATGCTCACTCCGCCGAGTAAAAGCATCACGCCGCTGGTGGCAACCGCGAGCTTGGCAGCGGGCATGCCTTTGGCTTTCGCGTAACCGGCCGTCGTGTTGATTCCGACGAAGTGGTTAAAGCCGCTCATAATGAAAAAACAGCCAACGATGATCCTTCCGATGAGGAACGCGATGGGATAGATGGTGGTCATGAGTCTCCCTCCCTGGGCTAAGGATACGCGTGCGCCGCTGTTCGAGGATTATACGCCACGGACGCGCCCATGAACGAGGGTCAAGCGGATCTTTTGGAGTGCGCGAAGAAGGGGGGGTAAGAATCCGGCGGAGCCTATATACGCATCGCGGAAGCGGGCGCGGACCGCAGCTCGCGATGGCGTCGGCGGTCGTTACGATTTTTCTGCTTTGCGCCAGGCGAATTCATGATTCTTCGCATCCGTTAGATGATAGAATTTCATCGTGCGCAGAAAATTGCTTCGCACCGCGATTGCGCTAGTCCTCTTGGTATGTTTCGCCTGTCCGATTCTGGAAATGCAGGATCGCTGGGACCACACACTAAAAACCGGGCAGGACACTGAATCCACTTTCGTGGTGCTTGCCGTTTGCGTTGGCGCAGTGATTTCATTTGCTGTCAGCGTGGCCACGCTCGATGATCCGCTGTGTTCTGACGAAAGACAAACGTACGCGTCTTTCATTCCCTCTTTTGACCCGCTCGTCATTTCGACGGAATTGGCCGCCGTCAGCCAGCCCCCGCCCGCGCTTCGTATCTAAATCCTCGGTCTCGATCCGCTCGCGAGATTTATCCGCCTCGTGAATACACATTTGTGTCCATCGCGAGCGCTAAAGCCTTCGAAGGGAAGACAGCTCCGGGCGTGAATTCAGGGTTTTTTTTATCGAGAGCCAGTGAGCACACCCCAGGGAGGACCGAGCGCATGACCAAAAATATGCGAAATGAAATGCGGAGGTTCATAGCATGGTTCGCGGGAGTCACACTTATGTCTTTCATGTTTGCCGCCGCCGCCGTCGCGCAAACGTCGCGCGTGGGCGGGACCATCGAGGGAAGAGTAACCGACAATTCGGGAGGCAGCATCGCCGGAGCAACGGTCCGCATTCGCGAGGCGTCCACTAACATCACGCGGATCGTTCATACAGATTCGCACGGTCTTTTTCGCGCCACTGATTTCCCCGTGGGAATTTATGAGCTCCGCGCGGAAGAATCCGGTTTCGCGCCGTATCTTCAGACAGGTCTTCAGATCGAATTGGGAGCGGACGTTCACCTCGACATCGCCCTCGCGCCCGCATCCGCAAGAACGACGGTCACGGTCACCGCGCAGCCTTCCGCGCTGGAGCCGACGGAGACTTCCATCACGTCGGTCGTTGATCGCGAGCGCATTGAGGAATTGCCCGTCGAGAGCCGCAACGCGCTGGATTTTGTCCTCATCGAACCAGCCGTCGTGGAATCCTCGCAGGGGCACGGCAGTCCGCACACGGCGCTCGCCGATAGCGGATTCACTTTCGGCGGTCTTCGCGCGCGCAGCAACAGCATTTCCATCGACGGCCTCGATAACAACGACGAATTCACCGGCTCGAGCCGTACCGAGCTCTCGCCCGAAATCGTTCAGGAATATCAAGTGGTGCACAACGACCTCTCGGCGGAATTCGGCGGAGCTTCGGGGGGTTCGATCAACGTAGTCACGCGTACCGGTTCAAACGTGATTCATGGGGACGCCTTCATTTTTCTCCAGGATTCCTCGCTGAACGCGCGGGATCCCTTTGAAGCAGATTCGGCGAAGCCAAATTTTCGCCGCTTTCGCGCGGGCTTCGCCATCGGCGGGCCCATTATCAAGAATCGCACATTTTATTATACGGCCTTCGAGCAGGAGCATAATCGCGGACAGAATGGTTCCGATATCGGCACCGCCACAGCTTCAGCGGTGAACAATTTTCTCGCTACGGGTGCATTCCCGGGACTAACTACGCGACGAATCACCACCGGATTTTTCCCCATCGCCCGGGCTGAAACAGAAGCCTCCGGAAAGCTTGACCACCAGCTCACCCTCCAAAATTCCCTCATGCTGCGTTACGCCTTCACGAATAATCACGAGCCGGGCGACGGATTCAACACCGGAGGCCTTCAGGACGCGAGCGCCCGCGGCAGCAGCTTCATCGCGGACAACGCCCTTGCGGGCTCGCTCGTTTCCACGTATGGCTCAAACGCAGTGGGCGATCTGCGCTTCGAAGCCGCTACGCGTCACGAAGTCCTGCGCACCAATGACGCGGTAGGCCCGGGGATCAGCATTGTCGGCCTGGCCGATTTTGGCCGCCCATATCAGGGCAACAGCGCCCGCCGCGAAAATCATTACCAGGTCACTTACACTTACGCGCGCTCGCGCGGCCACCATCTTTGGAAAACGGGCGCGACCATCAATCGCGTTCGCGAGCGTGCCACGGTTCGCGACGGCTTCGGCGGCCTCTATCTCTTCGGCAGCTTGGCAGATTTTCTTTCCGCGCAGCCCGATTTCTTCATTGAGGGATTTGGCAATCCTTCCACGAATCTTAGCGTCACAAGTTATGGCGGCTTCTTGCAGGACCATTGGTCGGCATCGCGCCACCTGACTTTCGATCTCGGCCTGCGTTATGACTTCGAGCATTTGCCCGCCGGCTTCAACGAGGACACCAACAATTTCAGCCCGCGCATTGGCGTTGCCTACAGTCCCAGCGCGCGATGGGTGATGCGCGCTGGTTACGGAATTTTCTTCGACCGCGATGTCCTTGCAAATTTGAACCGCGCCGTCGAAGAAAACGGCGTCAATGCTTTCGCCCAAGTGGCAGACGGCAATGTGGCCGCGAATATTTTCCAATCTTCTGCAGGCGGCGCGCCGCCAAGCCCGGTCGCTGGAATCGCGCCTTCGATCTTCCGCGCGGATCCGCGCCTCGCCACGCCGTACAGCCAGCAGGCGAGCCTCGGCGCGCAATACTTGATCGCGCATAACTTCACTGCGAGCGCCGATTATCTTTTCGTTCGCGGGGCTAAGCTTTCGCGAACGCGCAATATCAATTTGCTGCCGCCGTTGATTCTGACGGCGCAGAATGCCGCGAGCCTCGGCATTCCCAATCCATCTCCGCAGCAACTGGGACGCGAAGTTTTTGGATCCGGCCGCGTGGATCCGCCGTTCAATGATATCTACCAACTCGAAGATTCGGCGAGTTCCACATATAACGGCGTAACGCTTTCGCTGAATCGCAGCATGGCCAATGAACTCGAATTCCTCGCCAGCTACACGTTCTCAAAAACGTTCGACGACGCCTCCGATTTCCCCGAACAGCCGCAAAATCCGTTCCATGTGGCGGCGGAGCGCGCCGTTTCGCTGCAAAACCAGAGCCAGCGATTCGTATTCGACGCCCTGTGGGATTTGCCCATTGGCACGGATGAAGACGACCCACATCCCGCCGCCAATCAAAACCCCAGTTGGCTCGATCGCGTTTTCGGGCACATCGAGGTCGCGCCGATTCTCACGTTGGGGACGGGGCGTCCTGTAAATCCGCTTGTTGGCCTCGACGTCAGCCGCAGCAACGCCTTCCCGCTTGCGGATCGTCCGCTCAATTTCGGGCGCAATTCACTGCAAACCGGAAATCTCGAGTCTCTGGATTTTCGCGTGCTAAAATATTTTCCCTTCGGCGAGTATGCGCACCTGGACTTGGTTGCGGAAGCCTTCAACCTTTTCAACCATCCGAATGTCGCGGAGATCAATCCCTATTTTGGCTCTGGCGCGTTGCCGCTTCCGGGCTTCGGGACACCGATCGAGGGACTTACAGCGAGGCGAGTGGAATTTTCCATCGACTTCGAATATTGAGTCGCGCCGCAGGGATAATTCATCTAAGGGCCCTGACCTCAGCAGCCAACGTGGAAGATTTCCGAACGAGCGGGCTGAGGAGACGCGAGAACGTGGCAGTGTGTATAATGTCCAAAACTCAGGGAGGGCAATCGTTAATGTTGCGCATAAATGATGATGCACCAAATTTCTCCGCGGAAACTTCGCACGGCACGATCAATTTCCATGAATGGATCGGCAACGGCTGGGCCATTTTGTTTTCGCATCCCAAGGACTTTACGCCGGTGTGCACCACGGAACTGGGTTATATGGCCGGACTGCAGCCGGAATTCGCAAAGCGCGGCTGCAAGATCATCGGGCTGAGCGTGGATCCGGTGAGCAGTCACGCCAAGTGGGCCGTGGACATTGAAAAGACGCAGGGCCACAAAGTGAATTACCCGATGATCGGCGATCCGGAACTGAAAATAGCGAAACTCTATGACATGCTTCCCGCGGATGCAGGCAACACTTCCCAAGGGCGCACTCCGGCGACGAATGCCACCGTGCGAACCGTGTTCGTGATCGGCCCCGACAAGAAAATCAAATTGATGCTGAGCTATCCGATGAGCACCGGCCGCAACTTCGACGAGGTGCTGCGCGTGCTCGATTCGATCCAGCTCACGGCTAAGCATAAGGTGTCCACGCCAGTGAACTGGAAACCGGGCGACGATGTGATACTGTCGGGCGCGGTTTCGGACGAAGAGGCCAAGCAGAAGTATCCCGGTGGCTGGAAGGCGCCCCTGCCTTATATGAGGGTCGTTCCTCAGCCGAAGTAATCGCTTGCCATCCAGGAGGCGTGCCGTGCTCTTCAAGCAGTTCTACCTGCCGTGTCTGGCGCACGCCTCCTACATTATTGGGGATGAGGAAACAGGTACGGCCGCCGTGGTTGATCCGCAGCGGGACACGGACCAATACATTGCGTTTGCCGGCGAGCACGGGCTGAAGATCGAGCACGTGTTCCTGACACATTTCCACGCTGATTTTGTTGCCGGGCATTTGGAGCTGCGCGATCGCGTAGGCGCAAAAATCCATCTGGGCGCGGCGGCAAAAGCGGCGTACCCCTTTACTCCCGTTCGTGACGGCGACATTCTGGAGTTCGGACGCGTGCGGCTGAAGATACTGGCGACGCCGGGGCACACTCCGGAGTCGATCTCCATCCTCGTTTACGATTTGAACGCCAGCGAGACGCAACCACATGCCGTACTCACCGGCGATACTTTGTTCATCGGAGACGTAGGGCGTCCTGATTTGCGCGCGGCGCTCGGTTGGTCGGCCAAAGATTTGGGCGGAATGCTCTTCGATTCGCTGCACGACAAATTGTTGCCGCTGCCGGACCAGAGTCTGGTGTATCCGGCGCACGGCGCGGGCTCGCTCTGCGGCAAAGCGATCAGCAAGGAAACGGTGTCGACGCTCGGGGAACAGCGCCGCTCGAATTACGCTCTGCAGCCCATGAGCAAGGAAGCTTTCATTCAGGTGGTCACGGCCGATCAGCCGGAGGCTCCTGCGTATTTCACGTATGACGCCGTGCTCAATAGCGAGGAACGGCCCACGTTGGACCAGGCGCTGGCGCGCGAGATGAATCCGCTGATGCTTAACCGCGTGCTTGAATTGCAGGCGGCCGGCGCGCAGATTCTTGATACGCGGGATGCCACCGAATTTGCTTCCGCGCATCTGGCTGGCAGCATCAACATTGGACTCATCGGCCAGTACGCCACGTGGGCAGGCACGATACTTGATCGAAAGAATCCTATTGTGATTATCGCTGATCCTGGCCGGGAAAACGAATCCGCGGTCCGGCTGGGGCGCATCGGATTTGATCACGTGGCCGGATATTTGCAGGACGGATTGAAGAGTCTGGATTCGCGGCCGGAACTGATTGCCCGCACCAAGCGTCTCAGCGCGCCGTTTGCAGCAGAACTTCTGTCATCGAGTCAGCCGCCGCTCGCCGTTGACGTTCGCGGGCCGGGCGAACGCGCGCAGAAGTACATCGCAGGAAGTGTGAGCGTTCCGCTGAATCATCTGGCGGAAAATCTGGAAAAACTTCCGAGAGACCGTTCGCTGGTAGTGTATTGCGCGGGGGGCTACCGGTCGTCGATTGCGGCGAGCTTGTTGCAACGCTGCGGATTCGATTCCGTCAGTGAAATTGCGGGCGGCATCACCGGGTGGGAAGCCGCGAAACTGCCGATTGAAACCGCTTAACTTCGTACAGCCGGATTTCCGAGGATGTGATTTTGGGTGAAATTGCGCGCGTTCTATTTGTTTTCGGGAGCGGGGGGCGGAAGGACCTCGCAGTGCTCTGTACACTTATAGGCTAGCATTTCAACCTCGGCGTTTTTGTGAGGGACGTGCGAGGTTATTTCCGGTCCGATGACGAGCGACTGCGGGCCGTCAGCCGCATTGAAAGTGCACTGAAACTGCAAAGACTGAGCGCCGCGCTGTTGGCAGGAATTTTTCGCAAGCGCGGCATCAAACATATCGGGCTTCGAGTAAATTTGATCAGCGACGTTCGAGGGCAGCATCGCGACGACCATCGGCACCGGAGACTTGATTTTTATGCTGACCTGCTCGCCGTCGCGATCGGGCGCATAACCGCCGTAAATCTTCAGAAGCGGAGTGAGCTTGTATTTTTCCTTGATGCTGCGAATCCACTCAAATTCCGGCTGGACGCAATTTTCCACGCAATTCCAATTGTAATACTGAATATTGACGTCACTGGGCGACACGAAATGGCGGTTGGCCGGGCCGTGGCCGGTTAATGCAGCGGCGATTCCGACGCCGATCGCATGGCCGGCGGCGCTTTCTGGGTATGAATTCAGCACCGCGCCGAGTCCTGCAAAAACGGTGGAATCGGGGCTGTAGCGCTCATCGTGAATGACGAGAGTCATGGGCGTTGCCGGCAGATGGCAGACGTAGCGAGTCTCCACCACGTGCTGCTGCGCGCACAAAGTTTGCAGTTGAGGAATATTTTCAGGATGCTGCAGCGCGCTCGACCACGCGCCCGCGTCAACCAGGAAAACCGTGACAGGCTTTTGCGCCTTGATGTCCACCTGAATATTGCCGCCGTCCGGGCCCGGAGTGTATGTGTGGCCCGAATGATAATTGGCGGGGTCCAGACGCACGGATTCGGCGTTGGCGGGCTGCCAAACGAATCGGCGCTCCTGGGCGAATGCAGGTCCGGCCAGAGAGAGCGCGAGCAAAAGCGCAAGAAGACTTGTCGTTTTGATTTTCATGGTAGCGATAGTATTTCGGCAAAGACGGGATTTCGCAATGGAACCGAGGCGGAGGTGAATGGGACCAGTTACCTGTACGAAGGGACAGAGGCGCAAAAACGAGGTTTGTCGAGGTTTTGATCAACGTCCGGCTTTGGACTTTTTTCTGGCGGCATAGGCGCGAGTGGCGCGATTTGCCGGGTAGGTGATTTGCGTGCGGTGGACGCGAGCGAAGGGGGTGAGTTTGTGAAGATTGCGGCGCGTGGGCGTCATGATGTGCTCGACGGCGTGGCTGCGGACAGTGAGCGCGTCAGCGAGAAGCGAGCGATGGCAGCGCCAGGGAACCGCTTCGGCGCACATGATGGCGCAGCGTTTTGTTTGCGCTAGTTTTTCCAGGCGAGCAAGGCCAGCGGCAAATTCGGGCGTTTGCATGTAGTCGGCGAAACCACGAAAGCTCAAATTATTCCAGCCCGTGTTGGGAGAATCCGCGTTGGCGCGCCGGAGACCGCCGAGTTTTTTGAGGTGCGTGTAGGCGATGCGGGCCCGCCGAAGAGTTTGTGGAAGCGTGTCGCGATTGAATTGCGGATTGTGGCGCGAGCGCGGAACGGTGCGAACGTCGACAAGACGCTCGACGCCGTGAGCTTTGAGCAGGGCGAGAAAATCTTCGATGGGGCGATTGGAATGGCCGATGGTGAGGATGGTCGGATTCATACGCGGGGAATCTGTATCCATTTTAAGGGATACGCCCGCACGAGGAAAAGTCGCGAATTGTGGAACTATTCTACGGCCTGGTGTTGCCCACTTTGATCAGTCTGTCTTAGGTTGTTCATGGC
>DASZCH010000147.1:0-5169 GCA_035943235.1 Candidatus Acidiferrales bacterium | reverse complement strand
CCCTCACCCCATCGCGCAAAGGCGGCGCGCTGGGTTCGGGATGACAGCTAAGGCATACATTGCTAGTGTTTGACGTTTTGGGCGAAGGGGGGACTGGTCGGGCACGGGCGCAGCGAGTAGGGCCCCTACGAAATGCCTGTTTCGCAAGATGGCATCGCACCTGCGAAGCAAAAACCTCAGGTCAGTTCGCGCAAAGGCGGCGGGAACGGGACCTGAGCTACAGAGATAATGCGGCGTTATGCTTGTTTTTCGGCGGGCGAATTTGCCGGGCGGCGCGCTGGCGGCAGGAACGTCAAATAAGGGGCCGTCCTTCGGCTGCGCTCAGGATCAATCCGTCGCGAGAGGCGCGTCGAATAAGGGGCCGAGGTCGCGCTGCTTGAGGACGCGGATTTTGTCGCGAAGGGTGGCGGCGCGCACGAATTCGAATTTCTTGGCGGCTTCGCGCATTTGCGCTTCGAGCTGCGCGATGGCGGCGGTGAGTTGGGCTTCGTTGCGAATTTCGCCGAGAGGAGCGTCGTCGAGCGGAACAGTGACGTAATCGGCTTCGACGATGGCGGCGAGTTGCATGTCGACCGACTTGATGATGGATTGCGGCGTGATGTTGTTTTCGCGATTGTAGGCGGTTTGCTTCGCGCGGCGGCGATTCGTTTCGCCGATGGCCTGGCGCATGGAATCGGTCATCACGTCGGCATAAAGAATGGCGCGGCCTTCGATATGGCGCGCGCAGCGGCCGACACTTTGGATGAGCGAGGTGGCGCTGCGGAGAAAACCTTCCTTGTCGGCGTCGAGAATCGCGACGAGCGAAACTTCGGGAAGGTCGAGGCCTTCGCGAAGAAGATTGATGCCGATGAGAACGTCGAATTCGCCGCGGCGCAAATCGCGCAAGATGCGGACGCGTTCGAGCGTTTCAATTTCCGAGTGCAAATAGCGGCAGCGAACTCCCACTTCGCCGAAATATTCGGCTAGATCCTCGGCCATGCGTTTGGTGAGCGTGGTGACGAGGACGCGCTCGTTGCGTTCGGCGCGAACGCGAATTTCCTCGAGCAGATCGTCAACCTGGCCCTTGATGGGGCGCACTTCAATCTCCGGATCAATCAAGCCCGTGGGGCGAATCACCTGCTCGGCGACAACGCCGCCGGATTTCGTGAGTTCGTAGGGGCCGGGCGTGGCGGACACGTAAACAACTTGATTGACGCGATGCTCGAATTCCTCGAAGGTGAGCGGGCGATTGTCGAGAGCGGAAGGCATGCGGAAACCGTAATCGACGAGGGTTTGCTTGCGCGAACGGTCTCCGTGATACATGCCGCGAAGCTGCGGAATGGCTTGATGCGATTCGTCGACGACGAGCAAAAAATCGGTGGGGAAATAATCGAAGAGAGTCGGCGGCGCTTCGCCGGGGAGACGCCCGGAAAGATGACGGGAATAATTTTCGATGCCGTGGCAGTAGCCGATGGTACGCATCATTTCGATGTCGAAACGCGTCCGCTGCTCGATGCGCTGGGCTTCGACAATTTTTCCCTGACGCGCGAGTTCGGTGTGCCACCATTCGAGCTCTTCGAGGATGCCCTGGATGGCGCGTTCGCGTTGCGCGGCGGGCAAAACGTAATGCGTCTTGGGATAAATTGTGAGACGCGAAATTTCTTCCGGCTGGGCGACGATTTCTCCCGTGAGCGGGTCGATGCGGCGAATGGCTTCGATTTCGCTGCCCCACATTTCGATGCGCACGGCGAGATCGTCATACGGAGGATGAATTTCGATTTTGTCTCCGCGGACGCGGAAAGTGCCGCGCCGCAAATCTTCGCCGCGTTCGTAGAGGATTTCGACGAGCTTGCGGAGAATGGCGTCACGCGAAAGGGTTTGACCTTTTTCGAGCATCAGCATCATGCCGTAATACGCTTCAGGAGAGCCGAGGCCGTAAATGCAAGAGACGGAGGCGACGATGACAACGTCGCGGCGCTCGAAAAGAGAACGCGTGGCGCTCATGCGAAGTTTGTCGAGCTCTTCGTTGATGGTGGCTTCCTTCTCGATGTAAACGTCGGAAGAGGGCATGTAGGCTTCGGGCTGGTAATAATCGTAGTAGCTGACGAAATATTCGACGGCGTTGCGCGGGAAAAACGAACGGAATTCGTGGTAGAGCTGCGCGGCAAGAGTTTTATTGTGCGCGATGACGAGCGTGGGGCGATTCAGCTTCTCGATCACTTTGGCCATGGTGAACGTCTTGCCGGAACCGGTGACGCCGAGGAGCACTTGATGCTTGTCGCCTGCCGCGATGCCGCGCTCGATTTGCGCGATGGCTTCGGGCTGGTCGCCGCGAGGTTCGTAGTCGGATGAAAGCTTGAAATCCATGCAGAGTCTCTCTGCGCCGCTCTGTGCGAAATTTTGGCGTCGCGTAAAACTTCCATTATAACGCAAATCAGTTTTGCGTGGTGCAGCGGCGAATTTCGGTGGTGGGTCAGTTTCCGATTATCCAACTAAATCAGGCATTAGTAGGTAGCCCGATGACATTTGGGCGTTCAAGCGAAGTGCTCGCGGTGTCGATGCTCTTAGTAGGAGCCACATCTCCAAAGGTAAACGCATTTCGGAGAACGGCGCTTCTTAATAGGGGCAGGGTCGACGTTGCATACGATATATGCGGTCACTGTCACGCGGTTTTGCGCCTCCGCCACTCGCGGATAAGTTTTGTCCGGTTGAGTGGGTCGAGAAATGGTATTCGTCGGCGGGCAAGTTCCGGAGTCTTCAATCTGGAACGTGTAAACCAGCCGATAGGTATTTATAGCCTGGCTGCATTTCCGGCATTCGAACTGCGAGTGTTGTGCACTGTCCAGTGCGGCAGGTCTCAGCATCGGATCACCGCTCGTCACCACCGCCGATTCAATGCTCCCGTTTTGTCGAACAGCCAACATCAAATCCACGTCGCCTGAAACGCGTTCGGCTCGAGCCGTTGGAGGATAGACCGGAGTCGATACCTTGATCAGAACCACTCCGGTTTGAGCATCATTGGGGTCCGCAAGATTCTCGTCAAAGGATTTATTAGCCGCCCAAGTCAAGGTCGGCGCTAACACGAAAGAAACAAGCAGGATTCTCAGTGAGCGGCTCATTGCGACCAGTTTAGACCTAGAAATGCCAGAGGTCCAGGATGGCCATTGTCGTTCCGCATGGCCCGCTCAATGGGTCGATCGGATGGACACATAATCTCGAAGCTGAGGATGCGCTGACGACACCGCCATTTGCAGTTTGCATCGATTACTTCAGCCGTATGTCGTCGTGATTCGACGACGACCGCGCCCTGCGGCAACGGCGCACCGGGCTTGCCGCCGCACGCGTTAGCTTGTCATTAGTTTGCCCACTAGCGCGTCATTGCTGGCGCAGGGCGGCGTTGGGGTCGACGCTGGCGGCACGCCATGCGGGCAGCCACGATGCAACGGCGGCGATCAGGAAAAATATGACCGCCATCGCAATGAAAGTGGCCGGATCGGTTGCCTTGACGCCCACGAGCATTGTGGCCATCAGGCGCGTGAGGGCGAAAGCGGCGATCAGGCCCGCGACGATGCCGACAGCTGTGAGCCGCAGTCCCTGCCCGACGACAAGTTTGAAAATTCTGGCGGGCTGCGCGCCGAGAGCCATGCGAACGCCGATTTCGGCCGTGCGCTGGCGCACGACTGTTGAAAGGACGCCGTAAAGCCCCACAGCCGCGAGCAGCGCGGCAATCACGGCGAACACTCCAATGAGCAGGAGCGAAAAGCGCGTGCCGGCTTGCGCGCGATCCACGAAAGCATCGACCGGCTGCATCCCGGCGGCGAGAAGGTGCGGATTGACGTCTTTAATCACCGCGCGAATGTCGTTCTCGTATTTTGCGGGATTGCCGTTCGTTCGAATAGCCCAATCCGTAACGCCTCCAGAGCCGACAAATGCATCCGTAAAGTAGACCTGTTCGCGGCCGGGAACGCTGAGGGATTCATCGCGCGTGTGCGCGACCACGCCAATGATTTCGACCGGCTCGGCCTCAGGTGTACGGACGCGTATCAGAATCTGCTGACCCACACCCGAGCCATTGGGGAATGCCTTTTTCGCGAGTTCCTGATCGACGACTACAACGTTGCGGCCGGGAGCAGCGGTTCCCGGCGTATTGCTTTGCAGCGCGGCGTCCGGCAACGGCGTATTGTCCGCTTCGGTGAACGTGCGGCCGGCCAGCAAAGGTATGTGCATAGCTTCGAAGTACCCGGGAAGCACGAACTGGAAATCCGTGGCCTGAAATTTCCCGGCATCGCCTCGCGCGTCCAGGTTGCCCCAGCGGATCGGGCTGAACTCACCACCCAGAGGGAAAGGACTTCCCGCAGTGACGCTTTGAATTCCAGGGATGGCTTGCAATCGCTGCTGAATTTGTCTGATGGAAGCGGCGCGCGCGTCCGATGTCTTTCCGCCTAAATTACCAAGAATTTTAAAGGTGAGCAGGCCGTGCGGATCGAAGCCGGGGTCAATGTGTTGCAGGGCGCGAAAGCTGCGAAACATCAATCCCGAGCCGACGAGCAACACGAACGAGAGCGCGACTTCTATGACCACCACAAGCTTCCGCAACAGCCCTCCACTCGTGAGGCCTTCGTTCCGGCTGCTGCCATTAAGCACGGTGTTGGTATTCGGCCGCGAAGCGCGCCACGCCGAGACCAGGCCGAAAATCGCCGCAGCCGCCAGAGCGGCGAAAACCGTGAAGACAAGCACGGGCGCGTCGATGCGAATTGTATCCATGCGCGGCAGATTCGCCGGAGCCAATGCGCGCAATTCTTGAATTCCAGCCCAGGCAAGCACGAGTCCGCCCACGGCGCCGAGCGCGGCGAGCAGAACCGCTTCGGTGAGCATTTGGCGCGCGAGATGCCAGCGGCTCGCGCCCATTGCAGCGCGTACCGCGAGTTCGCGTTCGCGCAGAGAGGAGCGCACCAGCAGGAGGTTGGCCACGTTGGCGCAGGCGATGAGCAGGAGAAAAATCACGGCGCCCATGAGCGCCAGAATGGTTGGCTGCACTTCAGAGACAAGATGTCGCCCCATCGGCTCCAGGCGGATTGCATACCCGGCCGTCCGTTCTATCAGGAAATTTTTCCGCCCCTCCGCAGCCACGTTGTCGGCCGACGCCTGGGCCTCGGCAAGCGACACGCCATCCTTCAATCTGCCCACGGC
>DASZCH010000146.1:0-23409 GCA_035943235.1 Candidatus Acidiferrales bacterium | reverse complement strand
TACCAGGACGGCATGGACGAAAAGGGAATCGACTTCGCCAGGAAGAAACCCACCGTCGTCATGCAGACGATGGGCGAATTTTCAAAGCCGCAATATCGCATCGACGTCCTTAAGGTCGAAGTTCCCGTGAACATGGCGTATGTCGCCGGAGCGCGCTCCTGCAAGGGCGAATCCGCCTACACGAAGGACGAGGCAAAGCAGCATTTCCAGCGCGCGGCGAGCGCGGCAAAGAAACCCTTCATTTATCTTTCCGCTGGCGTCAGCAACGACACTTTCATCGAGACGCTGCAACTGGCCTCCGATGCGGGCGTCAACTTCTCGGGCGTCTTGTGCGGACGTGCCACCTGGAAAGATGGCGTGTCTATTTACGCCAAGCAGGGGCTCACTGCGTTCCAGGATTGGCTGGCCGACCAAGGCGTAAAAAATATTGAGAACGTGAACCGCGCCTTGCGCGCCGCGAAACCCTGGTACGGCTTCTACGGCGCGACATCGGCCGCCGCCCTTGCGTGAATCTCGAACGCATGAAAAATAGTATGAAAGAAGCGAGCAAGCCCGAACCGGCGCGTGCGATCTCGCGCACCATTGAGATAAAAACCGAGCGCCACACGCAGCTCAAGAAAATTACCACCGAAGTCGAAAATGTCGTCGCCGAGTCGCGCTGCAAGAGCGGCGTCTGCTATGTGTACGTCCCGCATACCACCGCCGGCGTGATCGTCAATGAAGGCGACGACCCCGACGTCGCGCGAGACATCGAAACCACCCTCGACCGCTTGGCGCCGCACAGCGGAAATTATCGCCATGCCGAAGGCAACGCCGATTCGCACATCAAAGCGGCGCTGACGGCCACCACCGCCACGATTTTCATTGAAGACGGCGAACTCTCCCTCGGCCGCTGGCAGGGAATTTTCTTTTGCGAATTCGACGGCCCGCGCCGCCGCGAAGTGCGCGTTAAAATCGTCCCGGACACTTCCCAGTAGCGCGCGCACAAATGCAGACAGCTCCCAACCTCGATCTCGAAAAAAATAGCAAAGCCGCAACCACGCTCGGAATTTATGTGCAGGTGCCTTTTTGCCAGACGAAATGCACCTATTGCAATTTCCACACCGGCGTCGTCTCGCCCGGTCTCTATCGCCCCTACGTGGAAGCCGTGTGCCGTGAAATTACGCAATCGCGCGAGTTGCGCAGCGTCCCCGTCGATACGGTTTATCTCGGCGGCGGCACGCCGAGCCTGCTCGAACCGGCCGCTCTCGCCCTCATCACCAACGCGATTCGCCGAAACTATGCGTGCCACTGGGACGAAGTCACTCTCGAAGCAGACCCCGAGACAATCACGGCAGAAAAAGCTGCGGCATGGCTCGATGCGGGAATCAACCGCATCAGCATGGGCGTCCAATCCTTCAATGATGAAGAGTTGCGCGCGGCGGGACGCATGCACCGCCGCGAAGACGTCTATCGCGCCACGGAATTTCTGCGCGCCTCGGGATTTCAAAACATCAGCATGGATTTGATCGCGGGCCTGCCACACCAAACGCGGGCCACGTGGGAATCGTCCGTTGACGCACTGCTCGCGCTGCGCCCCGAGCACATTTCCATTTATCTTCTGGAAGTGGACGACGGCAGCCGTCTCGGCAAGGAAATCATCGCCGGCGGAAACAAATACGGCGCGGCATCCGTGCCCTCCGACGATGCCATGGCCGATTTTTACGAATCCGCGTGCGCACGATTGGCCGCGGCAGGCTTCGAGCATTACGAAATTTCGAATTGGGCTCGACCCGGACGCGCGTCGAAGCACAACTTGAAATACTGGCGCCGCAAACCCTATATCGGTTTTGGCGCGGGCGCCCATTCCTTCAACGGGCATCGCCGCTGGGCCAACGTCCACGATCCTGCGGCCTATGCCGCTGCGATTGCGCAAGACCGCACCGCAATCGAAACCGACGAAACAGTCACGGCCGAGCAAGCGCTCGAGGAGGAATTGTTTTTGGGTTTGCGCCAACTCGCGGGAATCGACCTCGCGCGAATCGAGCGCGAATATCACGCCGACCTGACTCCGCGCGTCGCAAAATTGCTGAGTGACGGCTTGCTCGAGCGCGACGGCGATACAATTCGTCTCAACGCCGCCAAGCTGGCAATTTCAAACGAGGCCTTCGTAGACTTACTCGCATAACAACCGCGAGTAGCTTTAGTGGTGTTTTTTTCTTGGAGTGCGGCGGCTCGACGCCGCTTTGCCCTCGGTAGTTGGCGGTGAGGAGCCGCCAGCAGGGCGATTTTTCGTCGCCCAGTTTCGTCACGCCACAGTTTGCAGTTTTCGTGGAGGGTTTCGTAAGGGCACGGCTTCAGCCGTGCCAAAAGCGCCAGCACTCGCGGGGCTTTAGCCCCTGAGGCCGTTGCTTCTATAAGATGACTGACCGATATTTATGCAATAGCTGCCAAAGAAATACGCCCGCGAGGAGACAAATGTACGAATCGAGAAACGACTCAAAGACAATCGCCGCCGTCGATCTGCGCAGCGACACAGTAACGCGGCCAACTCCGGCGATGCGCCGCGCCATGGCCGAAGCGGAAGTCGGCGACGACGTCTACGGCGAAGATCCCACCGTAAATAAATTGCAGCAAAGCGCTGCGGAAATCTTCGGACGCGAAGCCGCGCTCTTCGTCCCCAGCGGCTCGATGGGCAACTTGCTCGCGATCAAAACTTGGACGCGGCCCGGCGTCGAAGTCATTTGCGAGCAGCGCGCGCACGTAAATCAGTACGAGCTCGCTTCGATGTCCGCCGTCGCGGGATGTATGCCGCGTCCCATCACCACGCAAGACGGCATTTTGACTTGGGCGATGATCGAGCCGATGCTCCGCGCGAAAGTGTACACGCATTCGCAAACCGGCCTCGTCACGCTTGAAAACACCCACAACATGGCGGGCGGCACGATTTATCCCACGCAACTCGCCGAAGAAGTCTGCGACCACGCGCACGAATTGAAATTGCCCGTGCACCTCGACGGCGCGCGCATCTTCAACGCCTCGGTCGCGCTTGGCAAAAGCGTCAAAGACCTCACGCGGAAATTCGATTCCATCATGTTCTGCTTGTCCAAGGGACTTGCCGCGCCCGTCGGCTCGATGCTCGTGGGCTCGCGCGAATTTATCGACAAGGCGCACATCAACCGCAAAATGCTCGGCGGAGGCATGCGCCAGGTCGGCGTTCTCGCCGCCGCAGGTTTGATCGCCCTCGAAGAATCGCCCAAGACGCTCCATCGCGACCACGAAAACGCGCGCCACTTGGCCGAGGGCTTGTCGAAGATTCCGGGGATCGCGCTCAACCCGAACCAGGTCGTCACGAACATCGTAATCTTCGACGTGCGCGGCACGGGCAAAACCGCCTCGGAAATCAGCGCCGCGCTGGGTAAACGCAATGTCCTCGCCGGCGCCACCGACAAATATTCCGTGCGCATGGTCACGCATTGCGACGTGGACCGCGCCGGTGTCGACCGCGCCATCGCTGCTCTCGAGGAAATCTGCAAAGCCCCCGAGCGCACCCACGCGTAATAAGCAGAAGCGTCCGGTGTGGGTCAGTCTGAATTGTCTTGCTCGTCACAAAAGACTCAAAATTCAGCCTGAACCATTAACAAGCGCCCACCCGCCTTGGGAGTGCGCATCCGCTGTGGTAAAGTTTTCGTCTGGCGATTTCGCGGCTCGCGCTATGCCGAGGAAACATGTGCCGGAACGAATTACTGAAAATGGCTGCCGTAAGCCCAGCGAGGTGACGTGGATCTCTCTCTAACCGATGAACAGCAGCACCTCCGGCGCACTGTTCGCGAATTTGCCGAAGGCGAAATCGCTCCGCACGTGATGGAGTGGGACGAAGCCTCCAAATTTCCCACCGAAATTATTCCTCAACTTGGCGAAATGGGCTTGCTCGGCGTCATCTTTCCCGAAAAATATGGCGGCGCCGGCTTCGGCTATCTCGAATATTCCATCGTCATTGAGGAATTATCCCGCGTGGACGGCTCCGTTGGCCTCATCGTCGCCGCGCATAATTCGCTCTGCTCGAATCACATCTACAAATTCGGCACGGAAGAGCAAAAACAAAAATATCTCCCGGCCCTCACGACGGGGAAAAAACTCGGATGCTGGTCCCTCACCGAGCCCGGCGCGGGCTCCGACGCGGGCGGCACACGCACCGTCGCCGCAAAAAAAGATGGCGGCTGGGTCCTCAACGGCTCGAAGACGTTCACCACCAACGGCCACTACGCCGATATTTGCGTCGCCATGGCCGTCACCGACACCGCGAAAAAGCAGCACGGCATTTCCGCGTTCATCATAGAAAAAGGCACGCCGGGCTTTCGCCCCGGAAAAAAGGAAAACAAGCTCGGCATGCGCGCCAGCGACACTTCCGAAGTGGTTTTCAGCGACTGTCGCGTGCCCGCCGAAAGTCTTCTCGGCAAAGAGGGCGAAGGCTTCATCAACAGCCTGCAAGTTCTCGATGGCGGCCGCATTTCGATTGCCGCGCTCGCGCTGGGAATGGCGCAGGGCGCTTACGAAGCAGCCGTGAAATACGCGAAGCAGCGCAAGCAATTCGGCAAAACGATCAGCGAATTTCAAGCCATTCAGTTCAAGCTAGCCGACATGGCCACGGAAATCGAAGCAGCCCGCCTCCTCGTATGGCAATCGGCCTATCTCGCCGACAAATCGCGTCGCAACGGCGGCGAAGGCGTCCGCTTCACGCGCGAATCCAGCATGGCGAAACTTTTTGCCGCTGAAGTCGCAGTCCGCGTCGCCAATGAAGCGGTGCAAATCTTCGGCGGCTACGGCTTCATCAAGGATTACCCGGCCGAGAAATATTATCGCGACGTCAAACTCTGCACCATCGGCGAAGGCACCAGCGAAATCCAACGCCTCGTCATCGCCCGTCAGCTTTTGGGAAAAGGCTAGCCGTCATCCATGCCTGTGGCCTCCACACCTTCCATCAACACCGATCAGTGGGTTGAACAGGTGCGCGCAGGAGACGTCCGCGCGATTTCTCGCGCCATGACCGAAATTGAGAATCGCACAGGTGATGCGGAAAATTTAATGCGCCGCCTTTTCCCTCACACCGGAAATTCATATTGCATCGGCATCACCGGAGCGCCCGGTACGGGGAAGAGCACTCTCGTGGACCGCATGGCGGCCCTCTATCGCGCGCAAAAACAAACCGTCGGCGTCATCGCCGTCGATCCGTCCAGCCCCTTCACCGGCGGCGCGATTCTCGGCGACCGCATTCGCATGCAAGGCCACGCCTCCGATAGCGGCGTTTTCATCCGCTCGATGGCCACGCGCGGCTCTCTCGGCGGACTTTCGCAAGCGACCAGTGACGCCGCGCTCCTGCTTGACGCGGCCGGGAAAAAATATGTGCTCGTCGAAACGGTCGGCGTGGGCCAGGGCGAAGTCGAAATTGCGCGCCTCGCCGATTGCACGCTGGTCGTGCTCGTTCCCGGAATGGGCGATGATGTCCAGAATTTGAAAGCCGGCTTGATGGAAATCGCGGATATTTTCGTCCTGAACAAAGCCGACCGCGAGGGCGCGGATCGTTTCGAGCAGCAGCTCCGCGCGATTTTGCAGCTCGTGCCCGAACGCAGCGGCTGGAAAGCGCCTATCGTTCTCACCGTTGCCACCGAAAATGACGGGATCGAGGAACTCGCGCGCCAGATCGAGCGTTTCCGCGATCACTTCCACGGCAAAAATGAACGACGCGCGAAAGAAATCGCTTTGTGGCGCGAACGTTTGTTGAATTTGCTCCGCGAGCGTTTGGTCCGCCGCGTCGTGGATAAACTCGCGGACGACGGAACGCTCGAATCGCTGGCCGCGGAAGTCGCCGAGCGCAAGCGCGATCCATATTCCGCAATAAACGAAATGCTTAACCGCGCCGGATTGTCCGCGTCCAAATGACCTCGACCAAAATGTTCAGCCGCGCAAGAAACCGCGTTTTCTTCAGAGATGCAACCCTGCCAAATCTCGCGCGGTCTTTCGTCTTTCCGGGTGCCCCATCCTTCGCGTCGTCTGCGAAGGGTGGGGGTTTAAAGACCATCGCGCCACCGCTCGCAGGGGCCAGCCGTCCCGCGTGCACGCCGCGACGCATGGCAACGCGCGCCAATCCACCCAGCCTGTCATCCCGAGGAGTTTACCCACCCCAGGCGGGCCACGCGACGAGCTCGCCCGCCGAAGGCGGGGGATCTGCTTTTGCCCGACCCCCACGCTATCAACCGAACTCCTGTCATCCCGAGGTGCCATGCGACGAGGGACCTGCCTTTGCCTTTCCCGCGGCGAAAATCAACAATCCGCGAGGCCATATTCTGAATCATCCGCAACATCTCGGAGGCCATTTTGAAACTCGGTGACCTGGAATTCCTCGTCCTAAACGACGGCACGCTGCGCCTCGACGGCGGCGCGATGTTCGGCGTGGTGCCCAAGCCGATGTGGGAGAAGAAGTCTCCTGCCGACGACCGCAATCGCATCGTGCTCGCCATGAATTGCCTTTTGATTCGCGCGGCCGGAAAAACAATCCTCGTCGAGACAGGTGCGGGCGACAAATGGGACGCCAAGAAACGCAACATTTACGCCCTCGAAGGCTCGCCCAGATTCCCCGAGCAGCTCGCCGCGCATGGCGTGAAACCGGAAAACGTCGATATCGTCATCAACACGCATTTGCATTTCGACCATTGCGGATGGAACACGCGCATCCTTAACGGCAAAGCATCGCCCACATTTCCGAACGCGCGCTATGTCGTGCAGAAAAAAGATTTCGAGCACGCGAAAAATCCCTCGGAGCGTGACCGCGCCAGCTTCCTGCCTGAAAATTACTTGCCGCTGGAGGAGTCCGGGCAGTGGCAGCTCCTCGAAGGCGACGCGGAAATCGTTCCGGGAGTCAGCGTTTTCGTCGCGCCGGGACACACGCACGCGATGCAGTGCGTCAAACTCGAGGGCGGCGGCAAGACCGCGGTATTTCTCGCCGACCTCGTGCCGACCACCGCGCATCTTCCGCTCGCGTGGGTCATGGGATTCGACCTGTTTCCGCTCACCACGCTCGAGCACCGAAAGAAATGGTTGCCACAAATTGCAAAGAACGGCTGGCTCACGCTCTTCGCGCACGACGCGGCGGTACGCGCAGCCTATTTGCGCGAACGCAACGGCAATTATGAAGCGGATCCCGCGCAAATCGATTAGAAGCGGTTTCGCCAGGGCAGAGCTTCGCCGTGCCGTAACAGCGCGCAGAGAATGAAGCAAAAGTGCAGCTCGCCAGCACTGGAATTGTTTTTTAGGAGGGCGGGGCTTTAGCCCCGCCATAACAGCAAGCGAAAACGGGGCTTCAGCCCCTGAAGCGGGTGCCCTTTTTTCCGGGAGTGTAGCGGCTCGACGCCGCTTTGCCTCAAGGTTTTCGTAGGGGCAGGGTTTACCCTGCCCCTCGGCCGCAGGCCGAGCCTTGGTCTCGCTGGGAGTGCGGCGCCTGCCTGCCGGAGGCAGGGCTCGACGCCGCTTTGCCTTTCATACGCGACATTACATAAAAAGTGGAACGGTGAACAAATGGCCAAAAAACAAAATCCAAAGACGCGCCGCGCAGACGAACCCGTCCGCGTCGGAATTATCGGCGGCAGCGGCCTTTACGCGATGGCGGGCCTCAGCGCCACACGCGAAGTCCGCGTCAAGACGCCTTTCGGCGCTCCTTCCGACGCATTCGTGATCGGCACGCTCGAAGGCAAGCGCGTGGCATTTCTCGCGCGCCATGGCCGCGGCCATCGAATTTCGCCCAGCGAAATCAATTATCGCGCGAACATTTACGCCATGAAGACGCTCGGCGTCGAACGCATTTTGTCCGTCAGTGCCGTCGGCTCCTTGCGCGAGGATTTACCCCCGCTCGAATTTCTGATCCCGGATCAGTTTTTCGATCGCACACGCCTCCGCATCGCCACGTTTTTCGGCGATGGAATCGTCGCGCACGTCGGATTCGACAAGCCCACCTGCGGCGAACTGGCCAAGTCGCTCGCGGATGCCTGCGGCCGCGCAAACGTAAAAGCCCACGCGAAAGGGACGTACGTTTGCATGGAGGGCCCGCAATTCTCCACGCTCGCCGAGTCCCATTTCTACCGCCAGTCCCATTTCGATGTGATTGGTATGACGAATTTAACGGAAGCCAAGCTCGCGCGCGAAGCGGAGATTTGCTACGCCACGGTCGCCATGATCACCGATTACGATTGCTGGCATCCCGAGCACGATTCCGTCTCCGTGCCCGACATCATCGCCAATCTCAATAAAAACGCCGCGAACGTTCAGCGCGTGATTCGCGAAACCGTGCGCACTCTGCCCGCCGCGCGCGATTGCAAATGCGGCTCGGCCCTCGCGCATGCTATTCTCACCGACCGCAAATTGATTCCCGCGGCGACGAAGCGCCGTCTCGCGCCAATTATCGGTAAATACATTTCCTGACCACGAGAGGATTCCCAATGTCGTTACTTGTTGTGGGTTCTGTTGCGTTCGACGCCATCGAGACGCCGTTTGGGCAAACCGAGCGAACCATCGGCGGCGCGGCCACGTATTTCGCGCTCGCCGCGGCGTTGCTTTCGCCGGTCCGCCTCGTGGGAGTCGTCGGCGACGATTTTGCCGCCAAGGACGAAGCCATATTCCATGGGAGAAAAATCGACCTCGCTGGTCTCGAACGCGCCACCGGCAAAAGTTTTTTTTGGGCTGGCCGCTACAGCGACGATCTGCGGACCCGCGAAACGCTGCGCACGGACTTGAACGTCTTCGCCGCCTTTCAGCCAAAATTGCCGGAGGCCTATCGCGATTCCTCGTTCGTTTTCCTCGGCAATATCGATCCCCAACTCCAGCGCAACGTCCTCAAACAAATGCGCCGCCGTCCAAAACTCGTCGCGCTCGACACCATGAATTACTGGATTTCAGGCACTCGAGCCGAACTCGAGAAAACTCTCAAGCTCATCGACGCGCTCCTCATCAATGACGAAGAGGCTTGCCAGCTCGCGGGAGAAAGCAATTTGCTCCGCGCGGCGCGAAAAGTCTTGCGCATGGGACCAAAGGCGCTCGTCATCAAACGCGGCGAATACGGTTCCATGATGTTTCATCGCGATTCGATCGTCGCCGTCCCGGCCTATCCGCTCGAAGAAGTCCACGATCCCACCGGCGCCGGCGACAGCTTCGCCGGAGGTTTCATGGGTTATCTCGCCGGGCATGCCCAAGCGAATCACGTCTCGCTGCGCCGCGCGATGGTGTACGGCTCGGTGCTCGGCAGCTTTGCGGTAGAGAAACTCGGCGTCGAGCGCCTCCGCACAGTAAAACGCCGCGAAGTCGAATCCCGCGCACGCGCACTCGTCCGCATGATGCACATAAAACTCTAACAGTCCGCGCATCCCATACCCGTGACCCGAGGAACGTCTGCTTCGGTGAC
Organism: Candidatus Acidiferrales bacterium; assembly: GCA_035943235.1. Taxonomy (GTDB): domain Bacteria; phylum Acidobacteriota; class Terriglobia; order Acidiferrales; family UBA7541; genus DAHUXN01. The sequence goes on along the minus strand of DASZCH010000146.1, from coordinate 13,982 downwards.
GCGGTCTTGCGGTAGCGCGCCGCCTGGCTCCCCGTATCGCCGTGTACTCCTCGTGACCCAGACCCCAACCGCGCCCGATCCGCCTTAATTATCGTCCATCGGCTGTAGTAGAATCACCCGCGCGAATGCCCCATCATGGCGATTGATTTAACTTATACGATTGCGGGAAAGCTTTTGCTCTCCGCGGCTCTTGGCGGCGTGGTGGGTCTCGAACGCGAAGTGCACCGCAAAGCCGCCGGCCTGCGCACCAGCATTCTGATCTGCATGGGCGCGTGCTTCTTCATGATTATTTCCTACGTTGCGGCCACGCATCCGGAAGACGACCACACGCGCATCGCGGCGCAAATCATCGCCGGAATTGGATTCTTGGGCGCGGGCGTCATCCTCCGCGAGCGCGGCAACGTCGTCGGACTCACCACGGCCGCCACCGTGTGGGCGACCGCAGCCGTGGGAATGGGCGTCGGCACGGGAATGTACGTCACTTCGATTTTTGCCACCGGCTTGATCCTGGTCTCCCTGACGACGCTCGGCTGGGCCGAATCACGTTTGGGCATCAAAACTCATCTCGTCACGTTTCGTTTAACCGCCACCAACGGCGACGCCGTGATGCAGCGGGCGCGCGAAATTTTCCAGAACATGAAAATCCCAATTCATCACACCGAATTGCACCGTACAGGTGAGGAATCCATCATGGAATTCGACGCGGACGTCAGCGCCCCGCAGGAACATGAACTGATGCGCCGATTAAGTCTCCTCCCGGCGCGCTGCGAAACCGTACGCGCTGAGTTTCAGCGCGACACCTAGCCGGTCTTCGCGCGCCGCCCGAATGTCAAGCCGCCGCCGCTCGAACGCGGAAACAGCGTGCGAATCGTCGCCCCCGCTAGGCTTGTCGCCATGACCAAGACTCGAGTGTGACGGGTTGATCCTTCAGCGAATCACGCCGCAAATTCTTCGAGGACTCGCACGATCACCTCTACAATTCAAAGAGATGGCTCCCAGGTGCAAAGTGACGGTTCGTGACCTCCCTGCCTTGTGTCTGCTTTTCGCCGGCATCTTCGCCTTTGCTGCGCTGGCGCTTCCATTGGCGGCGAAGCTCGATATGGCGCAAAAAGCAGAGCTTTACAGAGTGTCAGGCACAGTGCAAAGCGTGTCGCACACGAATGCGGCTAAGGTCCGCACTAAGCTTAACCTTTTTGCCCGTGATGGCGATCGCGTTCATGACCTGACGCAAGACGATTTGTCCTACGATGTTCCGGCACTGCGTAGCCTGCGGCCGGGCGATAACGTGAGCGCGCTTGTGAGACATGATTTACTTGGACGAGATCTGGAATGGATCTGGGAACTTCAGCGCGATGGCATCACTATCCTCAGTTATGAGCAGACGCGCAAATTCCTTGAAGGCGAGAGAAGCCTTTCGCTGGCGATTGCTCGCTGGAGCGGTGCATTGTCAATTGCGCTCCTCCTTGCAGGTTTGTTTTTGAGGATACGCCTCGGCGCTTGGCGCGACGGCACTCGCAAAGCCGTGAACTAATCGGATGCGCGCTGCATTTGTCTCGCTGGACTCGCCTTCGGAAGTTTTCTATGCTCGGTGCCGCCACATGCCACTTGCCGTCAAGCCGCCGCCGCTCGAACGCGGAAACACTGTGCGAATCGTCGCGCCCGCCAGTCCTGTCGACGAAGCGGCGTTGCGCAAGGGCTGTGAAGAGTTGGAGCGCCTCGGCTACGAAGCGCGGTGGGATCCGCGCGTACTGGCGCGCCAGGGCTATTTTGCCGGCGGCGCCGAAGAGCGCCTGGCGAAATTATCCCGGGCACTCGAGGAAAGCGCATCTCGCGCGGTAATTTGCGCGCGCGGCGGTTACGGCTCGGCATACTTGCTCGACCGTTTGGAAACGCGCAACTTGAAATCGCCCAAGGCGCTCCTCGGATACAGTGACATCACGCTGCTGCAGCTTTTTCTGTGGCGCAAAAAGCGCTGGGTCAGCTTTTACGGCCCCATGGCCGCGTCAGGATTCGACAAGGGCGCGAATGTCGCCGGCGGCTACGATTCGGAATCGTTTCAACAGGCGCTCACGCAAACGAGCCATCCGTGGAAGATCGATCTTCGCGGCGAAACTCTTTTCTTCGGCCAGGCCGAGGGCACGCTGATGGGCGGTTGCCTCACGCTCGTCGAAGCGACGCTCGGCACACCGTGGGAAATTCAAACCGGTGGCGCGATTTTGCTGCTCGAGGATCGCGCCATGAAGCCGTACCAGGTCGACCGCGCATTGATACACTTGCGGCAGGCGGGAAAATTGAAAGGTGTGCGCGGAATGGTCCTCGGCGAATTTCCCGAATGCGAAGCGCAGCCGGGAAACCCGTCCGTGCGCGACGTGTTTGAGAGAATCATCGAGCCGCTGAAAATTCCCGTCGTGTGGGGAGCGCCTGTCGGCCACACGCCGCGCGCCATGCTCACGATTCCGTTGGGAGTCAAGGCCCGCGTAGTGGCCCACGGCAGCGGACGCCTCGAGATACTCGAACCCGCATGCGCCAGTCCGCAGCATCAAATCAAGCGAGGGGAAAAGTCACGACGCTCCTGAGACAATCCCTCCGGCACATTCATTTGCTCGGCATCGGCGGCGCCGCGATGGCCCCGGTCGCGGGCATGTTGAAGGAGCGCGGCTACACCGTCACCGGCTCGGACACGAACGTATACCCGCCCGCCTCCACCCTGCTCTCCGCGCTCGCAATCCCGTGGAACGAAGGCTTTCGCGCCGAGCATCTCAAGCCAGTCCCTGATTTGCTTGTCGTCGGCAACGCGATTTCCCGAGGCAATCCGGAGCTCGAGGCCGCGCTCGACGAAAAAATTCCGTATTGGTCCATGCCGCAGATGCTCGAAGAATTGTTTTTGCCGGGCCATACTTCAATCGTGATTGCCGGAACGCACGGCAAGACCACCACCACCGCGATGCTGTCCTGGATTTTTCAAGTCGCGAACCGTCGGCCGGATTTTCTTGTCGGCGGAATCGTTCCGAACTTCAATGACAAAAGCTACGGCCTCGGAGGCGGCGAGGAGTTCATCATCGAAGGCGATGAATACGATTCCGCCTATTTCGACAAGGCTCCTAAATTCCTGCACTATCGTCCCGACGAATTAATTTTGACTTCGCTCGAATTCGACCACGCCGATATTTATTCCGATTTGGCCGCGATCGAATTGCAATTCCGGCGCCTCGTGAATCTTGTTCCGCGCCGCGGCAGAATCCTCGTGTGGGGCGAAGCGCCAAACCTGGTGGCCTGCACGTCGAAGGCATTCTGCACCGTCGAAAAATATGGACTCGCGCCGCAAATGGATTGGTACGCGGGCGATATCGAATGGCGCGACGGCATGACGCATTTCCGCGTGGCCTATCACGGCAGGGAAGTCGCGCGCATTCGTATGCCGCTCGCCGGCCGCCACAACGTGATGAACGCGCTCGCTTGCGTCGCGATGTCCTTCGCGCGGGGCGTCGAATGCGAGGCTATCGAAGCAGCGCTTGCGAAATTCCAGGGCGTCCGTCGCCGCATGGACATCAAGGGCGAAGTCGCTGGCGTATTGCTCGTCGAGGACTTTGCGCATCATCCCACCGCCATTCGCGCCACAATTGAGGCGGCGCGTTCGCGTTGGCCGCAGCGCAGACTCTGGGTCGCCTTCGAGCCTCGCTCCAACACCATGCGCCGCCGCATTTTTCAAGACGACCTCGCGGCCGCGCTCGCAGCCGCTGACGGCGCGGCCCTCGGAGCCGTCAATCGTGCGCAGCTTCTTTCTGACGACGAGCGTCTCGATCCCGAATACGTCGTCGCTGCCATTCGCAAACTCGGCAAACCTGCGCGCGCGCTCGACTCCGCGAACGAAATCGCTGAATTCTTATCATCGCAACTAGTCTCCGGCGATCTTGTAATTGTCATGTCCAACGGCAGCTTCGACGGCCTCTGCAGCCGCTTGCTCGAAATCCTGGGGAAGGGAACCGCAAACCACAAATCGTGACGACAACCTCCAAATCATCCAGATGGGTTTTTACAATCGTGTTCGCGATATTTCTCCTGCCGCAGCACGCCGCCGCCACAATTCAATACACAATCTCGCTCGCGCATCCCGACCAGCACAGCTTCCACGTCACGATGACTGTCCCCAACATAGGCCGCGAGCTAATTGTCGCCATGCCCGCATGGAATGCCACCTACGACATTCGCGATTTCGCTTACCGTGTCACTGACGTCCGTGCTGAATCGCCGGACTCCCACACAAACCTCCCGCTTCACATCGTGAAACTCGACAAGCAAACCTGGAGAATCACCGCTCCGCGCAACTCGCAAACAGAACTGGGCTCCGTCACAATTCAATATGACGATTTTTGGGACGAGCCGGGCCCCTTCAGCTCGCAACTCAGCGCACGTCACGCATTCCTGAACTTAGCCGAAGTGCTTTTCTACATTCCCACGCGCCGCGCCGAAGAGACTGACGTGCAGTACGCCGACGTGCCCGACAATTGGCGTGTCGCGCAGGAATTACCGGCAGGGAAGTCCGCGAACGCTTTCGTCGCGCCAAGTTACGACGCCCTCGTCGATGCCCCCGCCGAAATCGGCGCCTTCCGCGAATTTCAATTCGACGCCAACGGCGCGCATTTCCGCGTAGTTGTTGACGGCAAGGATTGGGACCAGCAGCGGCTCACCGGCGTTTTGCGCAAAATAGTTTCCTACGAGACAGCAATGATGCGCGATATTCCGTTTCACGAGTACATGTTCATTTTTCATTTCGGCTCATTCGGGGAAGCGGGCGGCGGTGGAATGGAGCACGCGAATTGCACCGCCATCGCCGTGCCTTCCGGCGACACGGCCGCAAACGTGGCCGCGCACGAATTCTTTCACCTGTGGAACGTCAAGCGCATTCGCCCGCAAACGCTTCAGCCTGTCGACTACACGAAAGAAATGTGGACGCGCTCATTGTGGTTCGCCGAAGGCGTCACCAGCACATATGCAGCGTACGCCATGGTGCGCACCGGTCTGTGGAATCACGACCAGTTTTACGATGACCTCGCGCGCCAATTCACCACACTCGATTCGCGCCCCGCGCAGCACTGGCAAAGCGCCGAAGAATCCAGCCTCGATACGTGGCTCGATAAATACGATTACTACGATCGCCCCGCCGTCAGCATTTCGTACTACAACAAAGGCCAAATCCTCGGCGTGCTCCTCGATCTCGAAATCCGCGACGCCACCGGCAATCGCAAGTCTCTCGACGACGTGTTGCGCGCCATGGATGACGACTATGCGCATCGCAATCGCTTCTACAACGACAGCGCTGGCGTCGAGCAGGAAGCGGAAAAAGTCGCGGGCCGAAGCCTCAAGGATTTCTTTGCGAAATATGTCGCGGGCACCGACGATATTCCGTACGACGACTTCCTTCGCGTCGCCGGACTCGCGGCCACAAAGCAACAGCAGTCCATCGCCGATTTCGGATTCGAGATATCGGGCGGACGCGGCGGCCCGCCTCAGATCGCCGCCGTCACTCCCGGCAGCAATGCGCAGCAGGCCGGATTGCAAGTCGGCGACTTCCTGCTGAAACTCGACGGCCAGCCCTTCCCGCGATTCACGCAGCGCTGGCTCTTATCCCATGCGCCCGGCGAAACGGTGAAATTACAAATCACCCGCAACGCCACTCAGCGCGAAATCTCTTTGACCTTGGGCGAGCAGTCGATAGAAAGCTATTCCATTTCCGAAATTCCCGGCGCGACCGCAAAGCAAAAACAAATTCGCGACGGCATTCTCAACGGCACCACCAATTAGCGCTGTGGCGCCGACGCGCATCTTTGATGTTCTCAGGTGGTTGGAGCCTTAGAATCCCCGCGAGAACGCTAGTTTTTCGTAAGGGCACGGCTTCAGCCGTGCCGTGCGATCGCCAGGAAACGGGGCTTCAGCCCCTGAGGTAGGATCGCTGCCCGCCCGCGCTGGAATTGTTTCTTAGGAGGGCGGGGCTTTAGCCCCGCCGTAACCGGGCGCAGAAAACGGGGCTTTAGCCCCTGAAGCCCTTATTTCTTGGAGTGCGGCGGCTCGACGCCGCTTTGCCTTTGTAGTTGCCGGGGCGTTTCTTGAAGTGCGACGAGACGCCGCTTTGCCTCTGTAGTGGCCAGGGCGTGCGGTTATGACGATCAACAACCGTAGCATGAATTGTTTTCGTAAGGGCACGGCTTCAGCCGTGCCGTAAGCGACAAAATGAATGCGGCTTTAGCCGCTGAGGTTTGTATGATTGAGCGGCCACACAGATTCTCCGGCTCCGACATCAACGAATAATCACTTCGGGGTTTTAACCCCTGAAAGCACTCCGAGAAAATTGGTCGTACGACACACTCGAATGACGCCGACGCTCACAATCGCCGCCAACCATCAAATCCGCATTCTGCGTGCGCAATGATTCGCACCTTCACTGCGGTGACATTCCTCGGACTCTTCATCCTCTTCGCCGGCCTGCCGGTCATCGCCTACTCGCTCCTCAGCGGCACCAGCGATTTTCTCTTTCGCGCCGGCAAATGGGGCATTCGCCTGTCGTTGCGTCTCGCCGGAGTGCGCGTCCGAACCGAAGGCCTCCACAATATTCCTCCCGGCGTTTGCATATTCGCCGCGAACCACGTCAGCAATCTTGATCCTCCCGCCGCGCTGATCGCCATACCGCGCAGGATTTCATTCCTGGCAAAAAGGGAAGTCTTCGGTGTCCCCGTCGTCGGCACAGCCCTGCGTCTGGGAAAAATTGTCGCCGTTGACCGCAGCGACCGCGACGCTGCCATCGCAAGCATCGACCAGGCCGTTCAGTATCTCAACGAGGGTATTTCGTTCGCCGTGTTTCCCGAAGGGACGCGCAGCAAGGACGGCCAACTCAAGCCGTTCAAGAAAGGAACTTTCGTGATGGCGATTCAGGGCCGCGTTCCCGTCGTTCCCGTATCAATACTAGGAAGCCGCGACCGCATGCCCAAAGGAACGCTTGCAACAATCCCCGGCGAAATCCTGATTCGTTTCGCTCCGTCCATTGATAGCACGGCCTATACGATGGAAGAACGCGAACTGTTGCTCGCCCGCGTTCAGGAAGCCGTTGCTGCGGGCCTCACCAAGCCCGTGTAATCGTGAAGCCCCGCAGCATCCGGCCGCTTCGCGCAAACTACTTCTTCGTATTACCGCGAAGTTGCTCCACCTCGCGCTCCAACTCCCGCACCGTTTTCTGCAGTTCCGGCAAGTGATTGAAAATCGCCACGGATCGTAGCCAGACCTTGTTTTCGATGCCCGGCGAACCGGAGTACGTCGCTCCCGCCGGAATGTCGTGCGAAACCGCGCTCTGCGCCGTCAATATCGCGCCGTCGCCCATGTGCAAGTGTCCGGCGCACGCGGCCTGCCCCGCGAGAATGCACCGGTTGCCGACAACCGTCGAGCCTGCCAGTCCCACCTGCCCGCACAGCAGCGTGTCTTCGCCGACGGTGCACGCGTGCCCCACCTGCACCAGGTTATCCACTTTCGTGCCGCGTCCGATGCGCGTTTCGCCCACCGTCGCGCGGTCGATCGCGCTGTTGGCCTGAATTTCAACGTCGTCGCCCACAATCGTAATCCCCGACTGTTGAATCTTGTACCAGCGCCCGTCATGCTCGCGCGCAAATCCGAAGCCGTCGCCTCCGATCACCACGCCGTTCTGCAAAATCACGCGATGCCCGATCTGGCACCCTTCACGCACTGCTGCGTGACTGTGCGCGAAGAAGTCGTCCCCGATCCGCGCCCCGCGATAAATGCTCACGAAGCTGTGCAGCACCGCATTCGCGCCGATTGTGACATCCTCGTCCACAAAGCAGTAAGGCCCGATGTGAGCTCCCCCGCCGATATTCGCGGACTTCGCAATCACCGCGCTCGGATGAATTCCCGACGAATAATGCGGCGCGCTGTAAAAAAGCTCTATCGCGTGCGCGAACGTCAGATAGGGGTCGTCCGCGCGCAGGCAGGCGAGCGTCAAACCTTCTTCCTTCCGTGGCACAATGATCGCGGAAGCGCGCGTTTTTGACGCCGCGATCCGGTAGCGCCGGTTGGCCAAAAAAGTAAGCTGCCCCGGCTGCGCATCTTCAATCCCCGCTACGCCGCTGATTTCGATTTCGGCATCGCCTTCCAGAGCGCATTTCAACCGCGCGGCGATTTCTCCGAGTTTCATGGATGTCCTCCCGCCCCTCTTGCGATTTTTTCGCTGAAAATGTACATCAACTCGACGCTTCGAAACGAGCCGGCAATTTGCGGACGGGAAACGCAGTCACTCGCTGAACAGTTTGGGTTGTATGTCGGCGACCGAGGCTGCGGGCTGGCGACGCGCAACGCCCACCACTCCCAATACCTTCATTTCCGCAAGCGCTGTCCGCGGAATGAAAATCCACAGACTATTGCCGTGCAGATCGGGAGGCGTCAACCGCACGCCGTTCACCAGCAAGTCGAGCAAGTCATTGGCAACAATCCCTTCGATCACGTCATCGTCGCGGAAGCGAAGCCTCACCCACAACCCGTCGAGTTTCGGCCGGCTCAGAAACGCTTTTCGCTCGGGCTCCGAGCCCTCCCGAAACTCGCGAACGAAGTGGATGCTCTTAACCTTCGACAGTTCGACCGTCTGGTACTCGCCCTCGCTGGTCAGAATCTCGACGCTCTCCCGTTGGCCCAGGTCGCTGGCATTCAAATAACCCTGCGCGCGCGAGCCATCGAGCATCAGCACCACTACCTTCTTATGAGTCGTCGCCGAAGTCCGTTTTTTCGCCGCCACAGGGCCTCTTTTGGGCAATGCCTCAGTTTGAATTTCGGTTTTCGGCCGGATAGGGGAAGTAGAGCTCGTTGCCGTCCGGGTCCGCGATGACCATGAGCCGGTAGCCCCACTGCCCGTCCTTCACATTCACGCCGCGCCCTTCCAGCTCCGCGCGCAAGGAATCCAGCACGCCGGCATCGAGCGAGATGAACATCAGTCCCTTGCCCACTTTATCCGGCCATTGAGAAGAGAGAATGAGCTCACAGCCCTGCCGGTCGACTTGTGCAACCCACCCCTTCCCGTCCTCCCCATATCGCCACGGTTGTGTGAACCCGAGCTGCTTCACGTAAAAATCGACGGATTTGTCGATGTCCGCTACGAACAGCACCGGCCGGGCGAACCATTCATTGCTCATGTTTCTGCTCCCCGCAAGTTGTGATTCCGCTTTTCGTCCAGAACATAAATTTACAGTGAGACAACGCCCCTTTTTTGAAAGGTCTTGCGAAACGAAAGCGTGTATGTTATTGTTGCCATCGTAACTTGTCAACTCATTGTTTATTAAAGGGTTAGGAACGGAGCTGCTGCCGTTTGACTGAAAAGAGGCAGATTCTCAAGTCCGCTTCCGTCATCACCCTGATTACTCTCGTCAGCCGGATTTGCGGCTACATTCGGGATCAGCGCATCACCCTCCTCTTGGGCACCTCAGTTGCCGCCGACTCCTTCATTCTGGCGTTCCGTATCCCTAATCTTTTCAGACGCTTGGTGGGAGAAGGCTCCCTGTCTGCTTCCTTCATTCCCGTCTTCGCGCGCTACCTGAAAAGCAGCGACGAACGCACCATTTGGCGCTTCGCGAACCGCATTTTCTGGACCGTAGCACTGGTCGCCGGCATAATCTCCATCCTCGGCGTCGTCTTTTCAAAGTGGATCGTTCGCGCCTTCACGATGTTCGGCCCGGGACAGGCACATTGGGCTTTCGCCGTATACCTGAACCGGCTCATCTTCCCCTACCTCTTTTTCGTCGCCCTCGCCGCCGTAGCCATGGCCATCCTGAATTCGTTCCATGAATTTGCCGTCCCCGCCGCCACTCCCATCCTTTTTAACCTCTCCGTGATTCTGTTTTCAGTCGGCGCTGTCTACAAGCCCATCATGAAGTGGGCGCCCGTATCTTACCGGAACCCCGCCGTCGCTCTCGCCGCCGGGATACTGCTCGGCGGCGTTTTACAGTTTTTGGTTCAGGTGCCCTCGCTGGTGCGACGAGGGATGCGATTCGACTTCGGCATCAGCTTCCGCGACCCCGGCGTCCGTCAGGTGGGGAAGTTGCTCGTTCCCGGATTCGTCGGCATGGGAATTTACCAGATCAACTTTTTCGTCGACACGATATTCGCCACCGCCTCGCGCATGCCTTCGGGAAGCGTAACGTCGTTGTACGTCGCCGAGCGCGTAATGGAGCTGGTGCTCGGAAGCTACGCCATCGCCATCTCCACGGTAATTCTCCCCATGATGTCGCGCCAGGCCGCCTCCTATCAGCTTGACGAAATGAAGAAAACCTTCACGTTTTCATTGCGCCTCGTCTCGTTCATCACCATTCCCGCCGCGGTAGGACTGGTGCTCCTCCGCACGCCGATCATTCAGGTGCTCTTCGAGCACGGAAAATTCGTCGCCGCCTCCACGGCGCTTGCCGCCCGCGCCCTTCTTTATTACGCGCTCGGTCTTCCCGCATTTGCGGCCGTCAAAATGGTTGTGCCGCTGTTCTATTCAACGCAGGATACCCGGACGCCCGTCGTCGTCGCCGGATACGCGCTCGCGATTAACCTCATCTTGAATCTCGCTTTCTTGCTTTTATTCTTCCGCGTGTTTTACAACGGCAGCCCCGCGCTCGCCACGTCCAGCGCCGCCTATTTCAATTTCTTCGCCCTGCTCTGGATTTTTCGCAAACGCTTCGGCCAGTTGGGCTTTTCCAGCGTGCTCCTGTCGCTGGCAAAGACCGCCGCTGCGGCCGTGGTGATGGGATTGGGATGCGCCGCATTTTTACGCTACGCGAATTTCGCCTCATATACCCGCCTTCTTCCGCGCATCGGCATGCTTGCGGCCATAATTCTTGGCGCGACGTGCTTGTATCTCGCGCTGGCATGGCTGCTCCGGTGCGAAGAACTGGCGGAGCTTCACAGCGTCCTTCGGCGCGCGGATCGAGTGGCCGTATGACGCCGCAACGCGGCATGAAATCAACAGTGGCAAAAGTGGGCTCGCGGGTCAGTTTGAATTCTCTGAATTGTGGCAAAAAGAGTCAAAATTCAAACTGACCATTACCGAAAATGGTGACCAAATGGAAAGCTTAGTTCGCTCCTTCCTCAACTATTTGAAGGTCGAGAAAGGTCTCTCGCAGAACACAATCCTCGCCTATGGCCGCGACCTCAGGAAATTTCAGGCTTTCGCCGAATTCCACGGATGCACTCTGAAAAAGATTAGCCGGGACCACGTCGTCGATTTCCTTACCACGTTGTACCGCTCCGGACTCGACAGCCGCTCCGTCGCGCGCCATCTGGTCGCGCTGCGCCATTTCTTCCGTTTCGCGCAACTCGAAGGAGTGATTTTCGAGGATCCTGTTGCCAGCGTCGAGACGCCCAAATTCCGTATGCGCCTTCCCACTCACTTGAGCACCGACGAAGTAAATCGCTTGCTGGCGCAGCCGGACACACGCCACGCCATCGGCGCCAGAGACAAAGCGATGATCGAGCTCCTTTATTCCACCGGCCTTCGCGTCTCCGAACTGGTCAATCTCCGCCTCGCCGATCTTCAGATGGACTCGGGCTCTCTGCGCTGTATCGGCAAGGGAAACAAGGAACGCATGGTCCCCATGGGCCGCACCGCGATCGCCGCCCTCGAAACGTATGTTCGCCGCGCCCGCCCAAGCCTGCTGAGGGATAAAACCTCGCCTTACGTTTTCTTGAACCGCTTCGGCGGACGCATCGGACGCATCGGCTTTTGGAAAAAACTCTCGGAGTATGGACGAAAGGCGGGCCTCCGCCTGAAATTGAAGCCGCACATGCTGCGCCATAGTTTCGCGACTCACCTTCTTGAACGCGGCGCCGACTTGCGCTCGGTTCAGCTTATGCTCGGCCATGCGGACATTTCCACCACCCAGATTTATACGCACGTGGTAAAGGAACGCTTGAAGGAAGTCTATAAGCTTCACCACCCCCGGGCCTGAAACTTGAATTCGGTACGGCGTTAAGCGTCACCGAGGCGCACCCTGAAACGGCGCCCTCGCATTTTGCAGGAGGCGGAATCTTTCATGCCTGACTACATGTACCTGTTGGAAAGCCGGTTGTCTCCCGAACAGCGCGCCGTGCTTTTGCGTGTGCAGGAACTGGCGCGCGCCCAGGACTCAAACGTTTATTTGGCGGGCGGCGCAGTCCGCGATCTGATTTCCGGAATGCCGCTGCGCGATCTCGATTTCACCGTCGAGGGAAATCCCATGCGCATGGTGCGCGAACTCGAAAAGGGAGGCGCGCGCCTCGTCGTTGAAGAGGAACGCCTCCGCCACTACGAGTTGATTTTTAGCGGTGATGTCGACGGCTCGATTTCAGCCGCCCGCGATGAAGTCTATGCCCGCCCCGGCGCGAAGCCCGAAATCCGCTGGTCCACCATCATGGAAGACCTGCGCCGCCGCGATTTCTCCATCAACGCAGTCGCCATTTCCTTGAACCCTGCATCCCGCGGCCTGCTCCTCGATCCCACAAACGGTTTGGCGGACTTGGAACGTCGCGAAGTGCGCGCGCTCTCCATTCACGCCTTCACCAACCAGCCGATTCGTCTTTTGCGCGCCTTGCGCTTCAGCGCGCGCATGGACTTCAAGATGGAGCCGCGCACCCAGGAATGGTTCGATTTGGCCATCGAGCGCGGTCTTCAGGAAACGATGGACAACCGCGAAGTCGGAGGGGAAGTCTGGGACGTCGGTCGCGAAGAGAACGCAGCCGGAATCCTCAAACTCTGGGAATCCCATGGTTTGCTCGCTGTGGTTCATCCCAAGTTGCAACGCAAGCGCCCCGATTACGAAGGTTTGTCCAGATTGGCGAAGGCCCGCGAAGGATTCGTTGCCGCCGGATTGCGTGTGCGCCACGCCATTCCCACAATCTATTATGTATTTCGCAAGCTTGAGCCTCGCACCGCCACAATCCTTAAAAATCTCAACGTACCTGCGTCGGAGGCGGCCAAGGTCCTCCATCTTCCTCAAGAGGCCAAGAAGCTCCTCCAACTCCTCCGCAGCGGTAAGACCAAGCTCGCGCGCGACGCTTATCAGCTCATCTCCCAAACTCCCCCGGAAATGTTGATATTCATGGACGCGCAATTTCGCAACGCCAAAGCCGCCGCGAAAATCAGAAACTACCTCCAGAAATGGCGCCCCATGCGTCTTGGCGCGCCCGTCGCCGAATTGGAAAATCTCGGCGTCCCGCGCGGGCCTAAGTTTGACAAAATTCTGGACCAGTTCTTTGACCTGCAGCTTCGTGGAAAAGTGCGCAGCCCCGAAGACGTCGTAAAACGTCTGAAACAGCTTGCGGGTATCAAAGACGAGCCGAAGAAAAAACTGAAAGAGGAAAAAAAGAAACGCGGCAACGCGCTGGAAGCCGCCGGAGCCAAGCGCGCCGCAAAGGCGAGCGAAGTAAAAGCCGAAGAGTCCGCGCCGGCCCCGAGCGCTGGAACTAAACCAGGCCCAGCCGAACGTCCGAAGCCGCCGGCGCCAAAAGCTAAAAAAGCCTCCGCGCCACGCAAAGCGCCGAAACACAAGCGCCCCGCCGCAACCTCAAAATCAAAAAAGCGCGCCCGCCGCTAACCGCAAGCGACACGCCTTCGTAGCGGCGGGTCTGCGCCGTCCGCCGACCCGGCACGCCCCCCGAAAATCACCAAAACGCTGATTCGCTACTCCTATGGGTTGTAGTCGCTTTTTAGGGAAGGCGGGCGTAACCCTGAAGCGGTGTCCTTTTTTTGGAGTGCGGCGGCTAGACGCCGCTTTGCTTTTCGCGGTTGCCGCGTGCTTCCCTTTGCTGCCGGGTGCCCCATCCTGAGCGCCCGTGAACTTCGGGCGCGAAGGGTGGGGGTTTAGACAACATCGCGCTACCGGTCGCGGGGACGGGCACAGCCCGCGTACAACTTGCCCGCAGCCAGCAGCCAGCAGCGAATCAGCTTTCCGGTTCTGCCCGAAGCACTGTCAGGGCAC
>DASZCH010000145.1:0-11130 GCA_035943235.1 Candidatus Acidiferrales bacterium | reverse complement strand
GCGTGTGCACAGGGGCGGCCGGCGCTTGGGGCGTCGCGGGTGTTTGGGTTTGCGGAGGCGCGGGAATTTGCGTCGGCGCGGTCTGCGGCGATGGAATTGTTTGTTGACCGGGAGCCTGCGGAGGCTTCTGAGGCGGCGTTTGTTGCGGATTCTGCGCCGCAAGAGTGGCGCACACTCCGGCAACAAATAAAAAACAGGCGATGATTAGCGCGCGTCGCACGCGCAGAGGATAGCAGAAATATTCGGGAATGATTTTACGAAGAGGGTGCGTGCTTCGCGTCTGCTACGCACTGCAACTGAATATCGCCGGTGGCCAGTTTCGAAATGAACTCGCGATCTGCGTCGAGGAAATCCATCTCCGGCAATTTTTGCGGCGCGGCCCATGCAATCGTCTCGAACACACGATTGTCGATTTCGCCCGATTCAATCGTCGCAGTGAAGAAAATCAATTCGACCGGCGAAGGTATCTCAGGATATTTGTGGTTTGTGCGGTAGAGTTCCGTCCCAACGTTCGCATGAATCGCCAACTCCTCGCGTAATTCGCGTGCCAGCGCAGCTTGCGGCGATTCTCCGCGCTGCACCTTGCCGCCCGGGAATTCCCATTTGAACGGAAATTGACCGGAGCGATGGCGTTGGCACGCAAGGACGCGGCCATCGCGCACAATCACCGCCGCGACAACTAGCACGGCGCGTCCCGAAAAGACTGGCACGGCATCATCAGCGTCACGAGGGGAGGGAATATCACCACGGCGGATCATCCTGAGCCATGCACGTCGTAAACGTGAACGCATAGCATTCCAGGCCAGCCGTGCGCGAGACCAATTGCAGCAGCCGCTGCTTCATCCCCGGATTGCGCACCAGGTTGTACATTCGCGGCGAATCGACATGGATGATCGTCCGTTCGGCCTCATCGCGAACCACGTCGACTCCCATTTCATCGTCCGCCAGGGGATTGCCTTCGTGCAAAAGTTCGAGAATTTGCGGCGCATCTTCGGGCGACATCACGAGATTCGCTTCTTTGCCTGTGTAATACAAAATCACGGACGCTGGCGATTCGGGCGTGGGCGCGGAGCGCGCGGATTCGTCACGGCTGATCCACGGACCGGAAAGATAAACTGTGTCGGCGTTCACCTGTTCGGGCAATTTGTAATCGCCGGCGCGATTTTCGTTTTCGTGCAAAAAACCGGAAGGGTTTCCGAGCTTGCCGCGCTTGTTGCCCAAATAAAGTTCAGGTGTAGTGCGGTAGCACACCGCTCCGGGCTTGTCCGTGTCGCGTACGGGAGCCATGGGCGGAGGAAATTCGGCGCTCGGATTGACTTCGCGCAGAAGCGTTTGAATCGCCTCCTCGCTCGCGCCGTAATCGCCTTCGCCAAAATGAAAAAATCGGATGTAGCCGTTGCCGTCGATCAAATATTTCGCGGGCCAGTAGCGATTCGCGTAGGCGTGCCAGATCGCGTAGCCGTTGTCGAGCACAACGGGATAGCGAATTCCGAAACGCTCGACGGCCGCGCGCACGAATTTCTCATTGGCCGCGAAGGAAAATTCCGGCGTGTGCACGCCGATAATCGTGAGGCCCTTTTCGGCGTAACGTTTGTGCCACTCGACAAGATACGGCAGAGTGCGCAGGCAGTTCACGCAGGTGTAATCCCAGAAATCCACCAGAACGACGCGCCCGCGCAGCGAGCGCAATTCGATCGGCTCTGAATTCAGCCATGTCGCGCCAATTTCCGGCGCGTGGACTTTGCCCTTTTCAATTTCCATTCATAATTCCCGTAAGCAAATTCATGTTTTCGCGCGTGTTTTCGATGATGTTTGTGTTTCGTGGCGCTTTGCGTTGGCTGCCAGTTCCGGGTGCAGGATTCGCAGCAACTCCTCCGCGCCGCCGACGAGAGGCGGACCTGGCGTGTTCAGCAATTCATCGCGCACGGCGAACACGCGATGCTCGCGCACCGCGGGAACACCACGCCATGCGGGATTCTTAAGCGCCTGCTCAGATTTCGATTTTCCGCCCGTTGCTGTCCAGGCCAGCACAATCACGTCGGGACGCGCACGCGCGACGTCGGCATCGGAAACTTTTTCTCCCGCGCGTACGATCATCTCTCCGCCGGCGATTTCAACGATCTCCGCAACCCACGGCGGCGAACTGATGCGCGGATTCGGCCACGCTTCACAATAAACGCGCGGGCGAGTTTTTGCGCGTTTGGCGATTTTGCGAATGCGTTCGAAGCTGCCGCGCATGTTGCGAATCAACGCCGTAGCGCGCGCGGGTGCGCCCGCCAACGCGCCGAGTGCGCGAATGTCGGCTTCGACGTCGGCAAGCGTTCGCGGATTCAATGCGAGGAAGGGAATCGGCAACGCGAGAATCTTCTCGACGGTTTCCGTCTTGAATGGCACGGAGCCGATAATCAGCGTCGGCCGCAGTTCCAAGAGCGGAGCCGTGTCAATGGCCCAGCAGTCGCCGAGCTCCGGCAGCCCGCGAACGTCCGCGACATCCTTGCACCAGCGGCTGACGCCGACGAGTTGCCGGCGCGCGCCAATCGCCGCCAAAATGGAAGTCACGCTCGGCGCAAGCGACACAATCCTTGAGCGAATCTTTTTTGCGGCGAAGCTCATCAGAATTGTCGATTCTATCGGCATCGCCGCGCCCGCACAACGCCAGCTTTCGATTCACAGGGACATTTGCCGGTGCGAGGATGTCCGCAATTTCCCCGAAAATTCTGCACCGAAGGAGGGAACATGCCCCACTATCTGATCCAGGTAGCGTACAACGAGCACGCCTGGCAGGCGCTGATTAAGAATCCGGTCAATCGCATCGAAGCAATCCGGCCCGCGGTGGAAAAGCTGGGCGGGAAAATACAGGAAGGATGGTTCGCGTTCGGCGACTACGATATCGTCTGCATTGCCGAAATGCCCGACAACGTAGCTGCCGCGGCCATCGCGATCGCTTTTGCGGGCGGCGGCGCGTGCAAATCGGTGAAGACCACGCCGCTGATGTCCACCGCCGAAGCGCTCGAGGCGCTCAAAAAAGCATCTCACGCCGGGTACCGCGCCGCGACGGCCGGTTAGCTTATTTCGCAGTTACCACAGCGAGATGAAAGACAAAAAGGCCTGCACCCGGAAACGGTTGCAGGCCCTTTGTTTCAGTAACCGACAATCAGCGACCGAAAATTAACGGCCGCATTTGCTTACTCGTGCTCTTGCGGCGGCAGCGGTTGCGGTTGCGGTGGTTGCGGCTGAGGCGGTGGCTGTTGCGCTGCCGGCTGAGCGGGGCCTTCCACCTTGCGCACGTTCCTCAGGCTCGGCCTCGGCAACTGCCACAGGATTTTCGCATCCGACGCGCCGTCTGGATAGAACTTCGTGGATTCCTGGCCCGTCGGTTGCAAAATGATATCCACGCGGCGATTGTATGCGAGCCACGTGTTCTGGACACGACGCATCATCCACTTTTCCGGCTTCGCGGGATTTTGCTGTTGCAGTTGATCAACTTCCGAACGATCGAGTTGGCGCTCTTTGCCTTCCGCGCGCGTCTCGACCTTATCGGCGGAGATTCCCTGCGAAACGAGATAGTCCTTCACACGGTCGGCGCGCCTTTGGCTCAGCGCTTCGTTATAAGGAGCGGAGCCGCGAACGTCCGCATGTCCAACGACTGTCAGCTTGGCCGTGTCGTCATAGTCCAAATACTTCTTGAACGTCGACGCCACCTGATCGAGCGACTGCTGCTGGCTGCCCACGAGTCCCAGATCCGGATGCTCTTTGACGGGATACGCGGTGGGATAGAAAACGCTTTCGAGCGTTACCACGGGCATCGGCTCAATCGAGCCAGTGATGTGGAGGTTGGCTGTCTGTGTGGTGGTGCCGCCGCAGACGTTCGTGGCGGTCAGAGTGTACGGCTGAGTTTCATCGATTGGCCCGATGTTTTGCTGCTTCGGTGTCGCGGTGATCGTTTGATTGCCGCTGGTGGCCACGTCGCCGATGGGGTCGATCGTGACTTTGCTGGCATTGGACGAAGTCCACGTCAGCGTCGAAGTTCCGTCCTCTTTCACCTTGTCGCCGATCTTGCGATACTTCACGTCGGTCGGGTTGAGGGTCAGAGTCGCGGTGGGTTGAATGTTGACGTTGATGGTGGCGCTTTGCGTGACGCTGCCGCCCGGTCCGGTTGCCGTGTAGTTGTAGGTGGTCGTCTTCGTCGGCGAGACGCTCTTGGTGCCGCTCTTGTCCACGCCGCCGACTTCACTGATGTTCACGTCCACTGCGTCCGTCGAGCTCCACGTCAACTGCGAAGAATCGCCGCAATTGATTTGCGTCTGCGATGCTGAAAAAGTGCCTGAAACTGGCGCCACGGCGACCGTCGTGTTCACCAGGCCTGCTCTGAATCGTGGCTGAGGCGGCAGCGTGCTCCCCTGCTTCCAATCCTTGCTCTTGGTTTTTCCGCTGTGCAATTCCACGGTGACTCGCTGTCCGGCCTGCACGGTCACAGGTCCTGACCAGACAGTTTCTCCATGGTGCGTGACATCGATTTGATATGTGCCGGCGCGTACCAGCAGGCGCTGGTGCCATATCCAATTGAAGTTGAATTCGTCCACATGCCCGACGAAATACGCCGGCGTCTTGCCGTTCAATAGAACCGCGGCTCGACTGTCGCCCTTCAGTTCAATGTCGCCGAAGGGCCCGGAAACATCTCCCCCATTCGCCTGTAGCGTGACATTGAGGTCCGTCGTTTTTCCTGCCGTGATATCGACGTCCTGTGTCTGCGCCGTGTAGCCATAGTTATAAACGGCCACCGAATGTTTGCCTGCAGGGAGTTTCATTGTGTGTCCGCCATGATTTATGGCGTTGCCGTCCACGAATACGTAAGCCTGTTTCGGGCTGACCTTAATTTTGAGCTTCCCATCCTGCGCAAATGCGGGTGATGCGGCCATGAGCGCTACGAAGATAGCGAGAACAGGAGCGAGCGCGAAAAGTTTCGTTCTCATCTTGAGTAAACTCCTTCCGAGACTGTCGGTAGTAGAGCGAAATGCCTCACAGAAATTTAGATGCACGGGGGGCCTAAGGGTGGGCAGGGTTAAATTAAACTCTGTGGGGTGCCCCACAGTCAAGGAAATTAACCGTATCAAACCTGTCGGGTCGAGTGCGTACAAAGAGGAATGATGCTTGGTTCGATTTCGGGTTACGCCGAGCTGATGTTCGGTCGGGTATCGGCGCGCTGCTTCGTTCGTCCGTTTCAGCGACGCGTTCGTCCCAATAGTGGACAGTTGGGCGATACAGAACCCAGAACGTGCCTGCAACCGCTTTCGTATGCGTTATTTATCGAATAGCGGTTTGGAGGTGAACGTGCGCTTAGAGTGGGTCGAACGTCGAGTAAAGAGTGGATTTGGGTGTTGGTGGCGTCAAGCGCGTGCGTGGGATGGAGAGCCGATGAGCACTTTCCTGCAGGACATTCGTTACGGTGTGCGAGTTCTGATGAAGTCGCCGGGATTCACAATCATTGCGATCCTCACGCTGGCGCTGGGCATCGGCGCGAACTCGACGATTTTCAGCTGGATTAATTCAACAGTGCTGAACCCTGTTCCTGGCGCGAGCGACACCAGCGCTCTGGGCGAACTTGCCGCAGGTCCCGACGGCGATCCGAGTCCAATTTCGTACCCCGATTACGTGGATTTGCGCGCCCACAACCACAGCCTGTCGGATCTGACGGTGTTCTCTCTGTGGTCCATGGATTTGACGGGGAACGCGAAGCCGCAGCGCGTCTGGGGCGATTTCGTATCCGAGAACTATTTCGACACTCTCGGGGTGCACGCTTTTTTGGGACGAACATTTCTCCCCGCTGAAGGCTCGCGGCCGGGCGGCGCGCCGGTAGTGGTGGTCAGCTACGATTTCTGGAAAACGCAATTCGGCGCAGACCGCAACATCATTGACAAAACCATTCAGATTAATAAGCACCCCTTCACCGTAATCGGCATAGCTCCCCCGCTTTTTCAGGGCACACAGACCGGCGTGCGCGCGGACTTGTGGATTCCGGTAATGATGATCCAGCAGTTCCTCACGCAAGAAAACAAGAAGACCGTAAGTGAGAACCTGCTCACCGACCGCAGTCAACCGTGGATGATGGCCGTGGGTCGGCGCAAGCCGGGACTCACGCACGCGCAGGCGCAGGCGGATTTGAGCAATCTTTACGCGCAAATCGCAAAGGAGTATCCGGACTCCCATCGTGGCTCGACCATGGCGACGCTTTACCCCATGTGGCGCGCGCCGTGGGGCGCGAATTACTACTTGCGCGTAATTCTCTTTCTGCTGATGGCGATTTCCGGAGTGGTTTTGCTGCTGGCGTGCGCCAATGTGGCGAATTTGTTGCTGGTGCGGTCGGTTTCGCGACGCCGGGAGATGGCCATACGCCTTTCAATTGGCGCCACGCGCTGGCGCCTCGTGCGTCAATTGCTCTCGGAGAGCCTCATCCTCGCGTTCTGCGGCGGCGGTGTCGCCATGCTGCTCACGTTGTGGACCTCTGGTATGTTCGGCGATTTCATTCCGCCCTCGAACATTCCCGTGGTCATGAATTATCACGCGGATAGCGCCGTGCTGTACGCGACGCTTGGAATTTCGCTGCTCACTGGAATCGTTTTTGGAATTTTGCCCGCGTTGCGCTCCTCATCGCTGCAGCCTGTGATGGCGCTTAAAGAGGAATCGGGCAGCGCGAGCGGCGGACGCAGAAGGGCGCGGCTTTCGAGTGCGTTGGTCGTGGGGCAAATTGCCATGTCGCTGCTGCTGCTCATTTGCGCGGGCCTTTTCACTCGCAGCTTCCGCGCGAAGCAGAAATTCAACCCGGGATTCAATCCTCAAGGCGTGCTGCTCGAAACGTACGACCTCGGCGCAATGAGTTATCAGCGCGATGCGGGCTTCCAATTTGACCGGCAGTTACTGGCGAAGCTGAATGCCATTCCCGGAGCCCAATCAGCGGCGCTGGCTGGCTGGGTTCCTCTGAGCATGCAAATCAGCCGGACCAACGTTGATGCGGAAGGGTACGTCCCCCAGCCGCACGAGTCCATGAGCATTGATATTGCCGATGTCAGCCCGGATTATTTGCGCACCATGCAGATTCCGTTGCTTAGCGGGCGGGAATTCACCGTTGGCGACACGGAAAAATCGCAACCGGTGGCCATGGTGGACCAGGATTTCGTGCGGCGCTACTGGTCGAATGAGGATGCTCTTGGGAAGCGCGTCCGGGTGAATGGCAAATGGTACGCGGTGGTGGGTGTCACCGCTAATTTTGACATCCACGACCTGGGACAAAATCCGAAACCATTTGTGTACCTACCGCTGTTCCAGGACTACACGCCCCAAGTCGCGATTCATCTGCGCGTCGCCGGGAATCCGCTGGGGTATGTCACCGCCGCGGAGAGCGCCGTGCATTCGCTGGACGCGGACTTGCCTCTTTCCGATGTGGCCACGCTGCAATCGCGCATTGAGTTGAATAGCACCGCGCAGCGCATCGGCGGAGTTTTCGTGGGCGCGTTTGGCGTGCTGGCGTTGATTCTCGCGGCAGTGGGAGTTTACGGCGTGCTGGCGTATACAATGCGGCAGCGCACCCACGAGCTGGGCATTCGCATGGCCCTGGGCGCGGAACCGCGCGGGATTTTCGCACTGGTGCTAAAGCAGGGCGCGATTTTAGCGTTCGCGGGAATCGCGATTGGCCTCGCGGCGTCATTTGTGCTCACGCGCGCGCTCAGCCGTGAACTTTTCGGAGTGAGTCCCGCGGATCCGCTGACGTACGCGGGCGTGGGCATTGCGTTGCTCGCGGTAGCCCTGCTGGCCTGTTACATTCCCGCGCGGCGCGCGATGCGAACCGATCCGATGGTCGCGTTGCGTTATGAATAGTCGAAAGCCGGTCGTTCACTGATCGAAAAGGTGCAAGCGCCACGTGCGCAACTTCACTTTCGGCTTTTGAGTTTCGATTGTAAACTTTGTACTGATGTATTCCGCCGCCGTGCTCGACCATTTCAAGAATCCGCGCAATGCCGGCGAGTTGCCGGACGCGACCGCTGCCGTTGACGTCACGAATCCTGTTTGCGGCGATATGCTTCGGCTGGCTGTTCGTGTGGCTGATGGAAAAATTTCCGCTGTACGGTTCAGGGCCCAGGGCTGCGTCACGGCGCTTGCGTGTGCTTCCGCGCTGACGGAGCTTATCGTGGGCAAATCACTGAACGAGGCTTGGGCCGTTACGGCGGCGCAAATTTCCGACGCGCTAGGCGGCTTGCCGCAAGCTACATTTCACGGCGCCCAGCTCGCCTCCGACGCGCTTGTCGCCCTCTTCGCGAAATTGCCTTAGAGAATTTGATTCCGGGCTTGGTTATTTTTTTGTCGCGCGTTCCAGGGTATCGGGATCGTTCAGATTCATCACGACGCCTTCTTCCTTCACGGGGACTTCGACGACATCTGCTGCATGGCCTCGCACGACCGCCCGCGCGCCAATATTTTCCGGAGCAGCGAGCAATTCCGCATACAGCGCGCTCGGGAAAATCACCGGATGGCCGCGCTTCCCGCGAAACGTGGGGATTACGATTTTATTTGTGGCGCGCTCGAATGTGTCGATCAGCATGTGCACGAGCGGCGCGGAAATCAGTGGATGATCGACGAGGCAGACGAGCATTCCCTCCGTCCCACCAGCAGGCAGACTGCGAATTGCGGCTTGCAGAGACGAAAGCTGCCCTTTTTCCCATTCGTGATTGATCACGACGGCATCGTCCGGCAATTCCACGCGCGCGCGAATTTCTGCGGCGTGCGCCCCTACCACGACGCGCAAAATCCCTGCATGCGGATGGCGCGTCACTTCGATTAAATGTTGCAGAAACGTTTTTGCGGTCTTCGTCGGCTGCGAATGCGCTGCGGAAAAGTTCTCAGGGAAGGGAAGCAACGCTTTCGGCTGGCCCATGCGCCGCGATTCGCCCGCCGCAAGAATCACTACTGCGAGCATAACCTCAGCCGTGCTTCAGCGCGGGCGTTTCGTCGAGGCGCACAGCTTTGTGCGGAGCGCCCGGCGCGGCATTTCGGCGCACGGCAATCAGTTCCGCGGTGACGCTGACGGCGATCTCCTCCGGCGAGAGCGCGCCAATCTCCAGGCCCATGGGCGCATGCACGCGCGCGAACTTCTCCATCGCGATGCCCTGCTTTTCGAGCGCCTTGTACACGGAAATCACTTTGCGCTTGCTGCCGATCATTCCGATGTAGCGCGCGTCCGTGCCCACGGCCCATTCGAGCACGCGCATGTCGTCTTTGTGCCCGCGCGTCACAATCACCAGATACGACGACGCATTCGGCTTCAGCTTTTCAAACGCATCTTCGTAGCTCGTCAACGCTTCGTCGGCCATCGGAAAACGCTCCGTGTTCGCGAAACTCGCGCGGTCGTCAATCACGGTGATCGAAAATCCCGCCAGATTCGCGACGCGCGCGAGCGCCGTCGAAACGTGCCCGCCGCCGAACAGATACAATTTCGGCTGCGGCAGAATCGGCTCGACGAAAATCTCGAGCGTGCCGCCGCAAATCAAGCCCGCATCGTAAGCCGCTTCGTTGTTCAGGCTGAACGTCATCTTCCGCGGCATTTCCTGCTGGATCACTTCCTTTGCCGCGGCCCACACGTCCGCTTCGACGCATCCGCCGCCCACGGTGCCGGCAATCGAGCCGTCCTCGCGCACCAACATGCGCGAGCTTTCGTAGCTCGGGATCGAGCCGTTTGTGTGCACGATCGTCGCGAGCGCCCCGCGCTGTCCCGCGCGCCGCATTCGCACGACTTCTTCGAACAGGTCCATAAAGTTGCCGGTCAGCTTCAGGCTGCGATTTCAGGTTGCGATTTCAGGTTACGGCGCGCGCCGCCGCGTGTCAATCACCACGCGCTTTGCAGCGGCAGCCTTCATGCTCGCAGAATTGTTTCCAGATTTGGCGAGCCTCGCACTATCATACCGTTTCGTCCGGAGGCGTTCATGAAGGCGGTGATTTTCGAAAAGCACGGCGGCCCGGAAGTGCTGCACGTCGCAAACGTGCCGGACCCGCAGCCGCGCGCCGACGAAGTGGTGGTGCGCGTGCGCGCCTGCTCGCTCAACCATCTGGATTTGTGGGTGCGGCGCGGCATTCCGGGAATTGAGATTCCCATGCCGCACATTCCGGGCAGCGACGTATCCGGTGAAATCGCCGCCGTCGGCGAACTCGTCACGCACATTCATGTTGGCGACAAAGTGATTCTCGCGCCGGGGATTTCCTGCGGGCATTGCGCCGCGTGCCTGGCTGGCGACGACAATCTGTGCCGCGAATACACGCTGCTCGGGTACAAAGTTGACGGCGGCTGCGCCGAACTGGTGAAAGCACCGGCGCGCAACGCGTTGCCGCTGCCGGAGGGCCTTTCGTTCGAGGAAGCCGCGGCCGTGCCGCTCGTGTTTCTGACGGCGTGGCACATGCTCGTCACGCGCGCCAAACTCCAGCCCGGCGAAGACGTGCTGATTCTTGGTGGAAGCAGCGGAGTCGGCAGCGCGGCGATTCAAATCGCGAAAGTGCTGGGAGCGCGCGTGATCGCCACGGTCGGCAGCGAAGAGAAAATCGAAAGGACGCGGGCGCTGGGCGCGGACCACGTCATTTTGCACACGAATTCCGAGGCTCCGTCCGGCACAAAAACTGGGTGGCAAGCGGAAGTGAAACGCTTGACCAATCGTCGCGGCGTTGACGTGGTTTTCGAGCACGTCGGCGAAGCCACATGGTCGCAAAGCGTCGCCTCCCTCGCCGTGAACGGCCGCCTCGTCACTTGCGGCGCGACCACTGGTTATGACGCGAAAATCGATTTGCGGTTTCTCTTCAGCCGCCACTTGTCGATTCTCGGCTCCTACATGGGCAGCAAAGCCGAGTTGTTTCCCGTGCTCGATTTGCTCGCGCGCAAGCAGGTTCACGCCGTCATCGACAAAGTTTTCCCTCTCGCCGAAGCCGCCGCCGCCCATCGCCGCCTCGAAGATCGCGCCCAATTCGGCAAAATCGTCCTCAAGGTTTAAGTTTTTAGCTTTGTCTTGCGTAGGGGCTTCGTTTGTTTTCGTAGGGGCAGGGCTTGCCCTGCCCGCGCGACTCCCCGAGTCGCGTGCTTGCGAGGGACCTGCTTTG
>DASZCH010000144.1:0-66465 GCA_035943235.1 Candidatus Acidiferrales bacterium | reverse complement strand
ACGTACACCCTCCGGACATTCCAGCTTTCTTTTTGGAAATTCGGCCCCACGGAGATTCGGATTCTTCTCTCGCTGGGCAGCATCGCGCTGTGGCTGAATCCGCGAAGCTCTGTTTTCGGCACCGCGTACCGGCTGTTTGATTTTGGCGGCATCGTCGCCATCGGCGGAATGCTGGCTATGCTTTTCGCCGCAGCGATACCGCACATCGTCAGACTTTACCGCGAGGAAACGCTGCCACCGCGCGCGCATGTGCGGCCGGATGGCCGGCACTCGTGAAGGAACAACATAAAAAGAAAACGGCAGCCACTCGGCTGCCGCGCGGAGTCAAATCCTGGAGAAACTTACCGTTTACTTTTTGTCTTCGTACGGCGGAGTCGTCGGTGTCGCGGACGGCGGAGGTGGCGGGTTCGTGTGCGGCTCGTCGCGCATCCCTTGCCTGAATTCCTTGATGCCCGTACCTAGACCGCGCATCAGTTCCGGGATCCTGCGCCCGCCGAACAAAATCACCACGATGATCAGGATCAACAATAAATGCATCGGGCTGAGTTCCATAAAGCCTCCTTGCATAATCCGCCCGACGGCGCGGCCACACTCGCCCCGCGACGCAACAAAGCGGATCTCATTCAGAGTATAACACGCTCATCGCCCGCCCGGCGCGTCAACCCCTGGCGGTCCAGATATTCGAGCAGTGGAATCGCATATTTGCGGCTCACGCCCGCCAGTTCCTTGAATGCCGCAATCGGCAGCCGCTCGCCGTGTTTTCGTTTGTAGCCGGCAAGCAGTTCGCGCAATCGCTCCACGGCTGCCTTGTGGAACACCAGTTCCTCGGTCACTTTCACCAGCGTCTTTTCGCGAAGCAGAATCTGCAGCAGCTTCTGCGCGCGCTGCATGTCCACCGGCAATTTGCCCAGCACCTCGTTCAACGCTGGAGCCGCAAGCCCCGCGCGCTCGAATTCCTGCGCGATTTGTTCCTTGGCGCGCGATTCCTCCGCAGACAGCGCGATCTCGCGTCCCACCCTTTGCACAATGTCGCCGGTTACCATAATCCTTCGCCGTGCGATCAAATCATCAAGAGCCGCGCGAAAAACTTCCGGCCTCACCCGGTCCGCGACCCGCCCGCGCAGGTCTTCCTTCGCAATTCCCGGCGCCAGCGGAACCTGCTTATGAAATTCGTCGATCTGCTGCTCCACGTCGCGCTGCATCCTCTCAAATTCTTCCATCGAAGCCACCACGACTGGCTGCTCACCAGCCACGCGAATCCGTCGCGTCTCCGCAAGGCTTTGAATCGTCTCCCGCGCCTCGCTTTCAAGCCATCCCGTTCGCGCAACAATCCGAGCCAGATCCAGCCCGCGCGCATCCTCCAAAGCCAGCGCCGCGAGAATTTCATCGCGCTTTCCGCTGTCCCATGCCCCCAGCACTCGAAGAGCGCGGGAATCGCTTTTCCTGTGCCGTGCCGCCAGCGCGTCGAGCACCACGCCGCCACCAATCGTCATCAGCGGCGAAAATTGCCGCAAAATGAAGCGGTCGCCCGGCAACACAAAAACGGCATCATCTAGCTGGAGTTGCGCGAATGCCGTGCCGCCTGCGCGGAGCGCGTCTTGTCCCAGCAAGCTCACGCTTGCAACCGTCTCCGCCGTCCCTTGATGGAAATGCACGCGTGTTCGATTCTTCATCGCGCGCGCCGAAGGCAGCAGTGTGATTCGCGCATCAATCCGTTTCGTCGCGTGAAAAACTCCCGGAACCGCCAGCGCCATCCCGCGCGTGATTTCGCCGGCGTCAATGTCCGCTAAATTCACGGCCGTCCGCTGACCTGCCTCGGCTTTCGTTACCGCGCGCCCGCCTGAATGCAGCCCGCGCACTCGCAACCGTTTGCCTGTCGGAAACAGCTCGACTTCGTCTTCGTTTCGGAGCGTCCCGGAAATCAGCGTCCCCGTGACCACCGTGCCGAATCCCTTCATCGCAAACGCGCGGTCAATCGGCAAGCGCACGTATCTCGACGCGTCTCTGCCGGAAACGCCGGCTGCGGCCTCGGCTAATTCTCGCTTCAATTCTTCGAGGCCCGTGCCTGTCTTTGCACTCACTCCCAAAACCGGCGCGCCCTCCAGAAACGACCCGCGAACGAATTCCTCGATTTCCAGCTTTACCAGCCCTAAAACGTCCGGCTCGACCAAATCCGTTTTCGTGATCGCGACGATTCCCCGCCTGATTCCCAGCAGCCGGCAAATATCGAAATGTTCGCGCGTTTGCGGCTTGATCGACTCATCCGCCGCCACCACCAGCAGCATCAAGTCGATTCCCCCTGCGCCCGCCAGCATGTTCCGCACGAACCGCTCGTGCCCGGGCACATCGACAAACCCCAGCCGTACATCGCCCAAATCCAGAAACGCGAATCCCAGGTCAATCGTGATTCCGCGCCGCTTCTCCTCCTCCAAGCGGTCCGGATCAGTCCCGGTCAGCGCTTCGACGAGCGCCGATTTCCCGTGATCGATGTGCCCAGCCGTTCCGACGATGACGTGTTTGGCCATTTTGAGCGCCATGGTTGGTGCAGAGGGTAGGCTAGCCGACCCGCCCTGCGTGGTCAAACCTATTGGCATGCGGACACGCACAACAAGGGTGCAGGGTGAGTGCAGCAGTGCGGCGGAACTCTACGAGCGCGGTTTTTTTGCAGCTTTCATTTCGAGGAGAATTGCATCGGCGGCCTTCGCCGGATCAGGAGCGGCCGTAATTGGCCGTCCTACCACCAGATAATCAGCGCCCGATCGGATCGCGTTCCCGGGCGTAGCGACCCGCGCCTGGTCGTCTGCGTTAGCGCTCCCACCCAGAGACGCCGGTCGCACGCCCGGCACTACGATCCGCATCTTCGGACCGACTGCCATGCGAACCGCTTCGGCCTCTCGCGCCGAGGCGACAATCCCCCCAATCCCGGCTTCTTGAGCGAGCAGCGCCAAGGCGACAACTCGACTCTCTGCAGGCCCCGCAAGTCCTATGCGTCCTAATGCCGCGTCGTTCAGGCTAGTCAGAATGGTTACGCCGAGTAACGTCGGTGGGTTCTTGACGCGCTTAAGTGTGTCCTTGGCGGCGCGCATCATCTCCAGACCGCCCGTAGTGTGGAGGGTCAACATGCGCACTTTCGGCAATCTTGCTGCCGCAGCGACCGCGCCCGCCACTGTGTTCGGAATGTCGCAGAACTTCAAGTCGAGAAAGATACCGGGAATAAGCCGGGCGATGCGTTCCACGGCCGCGGGGCCTTCGGCGGTGAAGAGCTGGCTACCAATTTTAGCCAAGCCGATCCGGCCCTTTAATTTGCGAATAAGTTGAATAGCTTCGGAAAGACGAGGAAAGTCTAAAGCGACGATCAGTTGCCGGCGTGTAGCGTCTTCGATGATGGCACCTTTAAGAGCTCAACCCTGACGCGAGCGACCCCGCGGTGCGCGAATCCAAGCTCCCGCGCAACTTGATACGACACATCCAAGGAGCGACCCGGTACGTATGGGCCCCGGTCATTAATTCGGACGACCGCGCTCTTATGCGTCCGCAGATTCTCCACCCTTACCACCGATCCTAGCGGAAGGCTGGGGTGAGCCGCTGTCTGCGCATACATATCATAGATTTCGCCGTTTGCCGTCACCTGTCCGTCAAAATCTCCACCGTACCAGCTGGACAGGCATACCCAAGTCTTCAGCGGTTTCGGCTTCAGGCTCCGATTGATAACGGTAAGGGTCGGCGTTGCCGACGCAACGCGCGCTGGGGTTGCAATCCCGCTCACCGAACGGGCTGGCGCCTTCATCGCGGGCAGCAAAACCAGCGCTCCAACCGCCACCAAAGCTGCGTCTCGAATTAAAGCTCGGTCAAGCCTCATAATTTCGTAACCCTTTGAAAATCAACAACCATTTTACCCTAACCGACTTGGACGCTCAATACATATCTTCCCTGAATCCGTCCGCAATCTTACTGGATGGGCACCCGTAAACCACTGATAGTGCTTATATTTAACTCCTTACAGTGGTGCCGCAAACCCTCCACCACGCTTTCCGACGCCCTCGGATCCGCGAAGTGAGCCGTCCCAACCTGAATTGCCGTCGCTCCAGCCACCAAGTATTCCACGGCGTCGCCAGCCGTCTGGATGCCCCCCAGACCAATTATCGGCACTTTTACCGTCCGGCTCAGCTCATAAACCAGCCTCAAAGTGAGTGGTCTTATGGCGGGGCCGGAGAGCCCGCCGGTCAGCCGTCCCAATCTTGACCTGCCGGACAGGGGATCAATGCTCATCGCCGGGTAGGTATTGGCAACGGTCAGCGCGTCTGCCCCAGCTGCTTCAGCCGCCTGCGCGATTGCCTTCGCATCCGCATTGGGAGCCAACTTCACCCACAGAGATCTCTTGGCGGCTTGGCGCGCAGCGCTTACGACTTCTGTAGTTAGAGCCGGATCCAACCCAAACTCTGCCCCGCCGTGGTCCACGTTAGGGCAGGAGATATTCAGCTCGTAGGCGGCAAGGCCCTCGGCGTCTTCAAGCTCCCGAATCACTTCCACATACTCCGCCACGGTGTGCCCGAACACGTTCGCGATGACCGCGGCCCGGTACTTGCGTAACTCCGGCAGCTTCTCCGCAACGAATGCGCGTACGCCGATGTTCTGCAATCCCACCGCGTTCAGCATCCCGCCCGTCGTCTCGCAAAGTCTCGGCGCAGGCGCTCCCGCCATCGGCTGGGCTGACAGACCCTTCACCACAATTCCGCCAAGGGAGTTCAAATCGACCAGGTGGGCAAACTCTACCCCATAGCCAAACGTGCCACTGGCTGCAATGACGGGGTTTGAAAGAAGGAGGGATCCGATACGGACGCTGAGGTCAACGTCCGTGTGCCGCCGGGCGCTGGCTGGCAGGCTCACCGCAAAGGAGTCTAACATGCCAGCACCGTCTATGCCATCGTTAGGCTTCCCTTTAGCGTTGCCGCTGCTGCCCACTCGCGGTTTTTCATCCCTGTGTTACGATAGAGCGCCCTATGCGCATCATCGAGAAGCGCCAACTCATGTCCGCGGACGAAATTCGCCGCACCCTCGAACGTTTGGCGCATGAAATCGTCGAAAACACCGGCGGCGCCAAGGACCTCGCGCTGATCGGCGTTCGCCGCCGTGGCATCCCGCTCGCCGAACGCCTCGCGAAATTGATTCGCGCCTCATCCAAAGCCGAAATTCCCGTGGGCACGCTGGACATTACCCTTTATCGCGACGATCTCTCCACCGTTGCCCCACAGCCTGTCGTGCAGTCCAGCGAAATCTCGTTTCCTGTCGACGATCGCGATCTATTGCTTGTCGACGACGTTCTCTATACTGGCCGCACCGTGCGCGCCGCAATGAATGGCCTTTTCGATCTGGGCCGCCCGCGCCGCATCCGCCTTTGCGTGCTGGTTGATCGCGGCCATCGCGAACTGCCTGTCGCCGCAAGCTTCATCGGCCGC
This sequence comes from Candidatus Acidiferrales bacterium, assembly GCA_035943235.1. GTDB lineage: Bacteria > Acidobacteriota > Terriglobia > Acidiferrales > UBA7541 > DAHUXN01. Next base: position 61,009 of record DASZCH010000144.1, on the reverse strand, counting down.
ACGGTGGAAACCAGCGACACCGAAATTATCGAAGTCCGCCTGAACGAAATCGACAAAGAAGAGCGCGTCGTGGTTATGGACCGTGTGGACTGAGCCGCACCAATTTCACATCCGAGGGAGATCGTGTCGCATCGTTTCCGCCATTTGCTGGCCATTGAGCCGCTAACTCGCGAGCAGATCACCTTCCTTCTCGATCAGGCGAAGCCTTTCCAGGAATTCCAGCGCTATCCCTTGAAAAAACTGGCGACCCTGCGCGGCAAGACCGTCGCTCTCACCTTTTTTGAGAATTCCACGCGCACAAAAATCAGTTTTGCCACCGCGGCATCGCGCTTGGGCGCCGACCAGATGAATCTGCAGGCTGAATCTTCCAGCCTGAAAAAAGGCGAATCACTCAGTGACACGGTTTTGACGCTCGAAGCCATGAAGCCCGATGCCATTGTCATTCGCCACGGCTCCTCCGGCGCGGCGGAATTCGTTTCCACGCGCGTGGACGTTCCCGTCATCAACGCGGGCGACGGCACGCATGAGCATCCCACGCAAGCTCTTCTCGACGCGCTCACCATCCGCGATCGCGCCGGTGCGCTGGACAACTGCAACATCACCATCATTGGAGACATCCTGCACAGCCGCGTCGCCCGCTCCAACATTCATCTGCTCTCGAAATTCGGCGCGCGTATCACCCTCTGCGGCCCCGCCATGTGGCTCCCACGGGAACTTGAATCCCTCGCGCCCGGCATTCGCCGCCTGCCGCAACTCGAAGAAGCCCTCGAAGGCACCGATGTCATTATGGCCCTACGAATTCAGCAGGAGCGCCTCCACGAGCCTTCGCTTTCCGCCGACGAATATATTCTCCGTTATCAGCTCACGCCGGCGCGCTTGCGTCTCGCCAATCCCAAAGCCATCGTCTTGCATCCGGGACCGATGATTCGCGGCCTCGAGATCGATCCCGCTGTCGCCGACAGCCCGCAATCCTGCGTTCTCGAACAGGTCACCAACGGCCTTGCGATTCGCATGGCCATTCTTTTCGAACTGATCGCCGGCTCCGCCGAACCGCAAGAACAAACAAAGGATTCCCCGCATGCTGCTCATTAAGAACGGACGAGTCCTCGATCCGGCATCCAAAACCGACGCGCGCCTCGACATTCTCATCGACAAAGGCCACATCACGAAAATCGCTGCCGGAATCTCCGCTGACGACGCACTGGTTCTCGACGCCGCCAATTGCATCGTCTCGCCCGGCTTCATTGACCTTCATTGCCACCTGCGCGAGCCCGGCCAGGAAGTTTCCGAGACAATCGAATCCGGCGCGCAATCCGCCGCACGCGGAGGCTTCACGGCAATTTGCCCCATGCCCAACACGCAGCCCGTGAACGACAACGCTTCTGTCACCCGCTCGATCATGGAACGCTCCGCGGCCGTATCGCCCGTGCGCGTCTGGCCCATAGGCGCTGCGTCGAAGGAAAGCAAAGGCGAGCAACTCGCTGACATCGCTGCGATGCAGCAGGCCGGCGCAGTCGCCGTCAGCGACGATGGAAAACCCGTCGCCACCGCGCGCCTTCTTCGTCAAGTGATGGATTATTGCGGTCCGCTCGATTTACCTGTGATCGACCACTGTGAGGATTCTTCTCTGGCTGCCGGTGGCGTGATGCGCGAAGGCCCGCGCTCAATTCGCCTCGGATTGAAGGGCATGCCTGCCGCCGCCGAGTCAATCTGCGCTGGACGCGACATCGAAATTGCCGCACTCACCGGCGCGCGCTTGCACATCGCGCATCTTTCGACGCGCGGTTCTCTCGAGCACGTCCGCGAAGCCAAGCGCCGCGGCCTTGCCGTCACTTGTGAAGTCACGCCGCATCACTTCACGCTGATCGACGAGGACGTTCAATACGACTCGCGCTTCAAAATGAATCCGCCGCTCGCTTCCCGCGATGACCGCGACGCGCTCCTCGAAGGACTCGCCGACGGCACGGTAGAGGCCATCGCCACCGACCACGCCCCCCACCATCCCGCAAGCAAAGATGTCGAATTCGACCGCGCGCCCTTCGGTATCACGGGTTTTGAAACCGCCATCGCTCTTGCTCTCGAGCAACTCGTCCACACCAATCGCATCTCTTTGATGCGCATGGTGGAATTATTTACCACGGGTCCCGCGCATGTCCTCGGCCTCAACAAAAAAGACGATCGCCAGCTCGCCGTGGGCAACGACGCGGACATCACAATTTTCTCGACTGACCGCGCCTGGACCTACCATGCGGCCGAATCCCCCAGCCGTTCCCGCAACACGCCTTTCGACAACCGCAATTTCCGCGGCGGCCCGGTAGCCACAATCGTCGCCGGAAAAATCGTCTATCGTACTTGACAAGGAACAAGAGCGGTTTCGGCTGCGCCAGCCTGAGCGGTTTTTGCGAAGCCTGCCTGCCGCAGACAGGGACGGGATTCTTCGCCTTTGTAAAATCGATTAGCTGTCCCTCTCGAAAAATTGGAGTTGCGTATGGCGTTTACTTTAAGCGCCGCGAAGGAGCTGCGCGGACCATCGGCTCGCGCGGGAGATCCCGTCTCGTCCAGCGAATGCAGATTGCAGCGAGCCTGTGATCACACCAAATTGCTTTTCAAGAATGCCAGCGACAATGCCCACGCCTGCGCCGCCGCTGCTTTGTTGTAACTTGGACGCTCATCGCAGAAAAACGCGTGATCCGCATCCGCAAATTCCATGCTCGCGAACGTCTTATGTTCATCGCGCAGCGCTTTCGCCACGGCATCGCGTTGCTCCGGTCCAATGTGTTTATCGAGCCCGCCCCAGAACATGAGAATCGGCGCGTTAATTTGCCTCGCGCGGTCAGTCAGCCCGGACTTGGCGTCGCGCGGCGCGATGCCGCCACCATAAAACGAAATCGCTGCCCGCACCGGCAAAATCAAATCCGTCAGAAACGACACGCGCCCGCCCATGCAAAATCCGATACAGCCGATGCGTTGCGGATCAATCGCGCTGTTCTGCAACAGCGCATCATACGCCGCGCCAATATCCGCTTCGAGCTTTTGATCCTTCAGCGCCATCACGTGCGGCATCACTGACTTGAAATCGGCATAGTTGCCTTCGAACCCCGCAGCCGCCGTGCGGTGAAACAGCTCCGGCGCAATCGCCAGATAACCTTCCCTCGCGAACCGCTGCGTCACGTCGCGAATGTGCCCATTCACGCCAAACGCTTCCTGAAATACCAGAATCCCCGGCAGCTTGCTGCCTCGTTTCGGTTGCGCAACAAAAGCGCGCATTGTCGTTCCATCGCTCACCTTCAACGTCACAAATTCCGTTTTCACTTCAGGCATGGATCGCTCCTCGTGCGACGACATTTATTTTATCCTTTGCGGGGGGGGCCGCTGACCGAAAAAGCAGACAGTCGCCGGCAACCATGGAAATTGGCCGGTTTTTCGCTGGGTCTGGCGGGACACTCAAAGCGAGTTAATGCGGCGCGGTGCCGGTGAGATACGTACGGTCCAACCGAAATTCAGGCGTCGTCGCTCGTCTAACAACCAACGATGGACGACGCCGCTGGTTGAGCTTTATCGCGATGACGGATTCGCGGGCGGCTGACCTTTGCTCGCCGGCGGAACGATTCCATTCATCCGCAGGTATTCCACCATTTGCCCATAATGGTCGAACGCGTGTGTGCACCCGAAACTCGCCAGCGCCAGCCGCGTGTTCAAAAAAGGAATCGGCGGCTTGCTAATCGTCATCGTGGCATTCCGCGCCGTGATCGTCGCAAACGCCTTGTGGCCCAGCGCGAAGGAATCCCGCAAATATTTCACGATCTGCTCTTTGCTCTGAATATCGTCCGGCCCATTCATCTGTTCGTTCGCGCTCACGCCTGGCGGCGGCGCTTGCCCGAGAATTGCGCTGTAAAACGCGAAATTCACCGTCGCTACGTGCTTCACTTCTTGCGCGAACGTCCTCACGCCCTTGAAATCACCGCCTGTCGGCGCAAACGAGTACTTATCCGCCGGCATCGCGTCGGCCGCCGACACGAATTCGTGTTCCACAATTTTCAGTTGCGTGTCCATGATCGAAGCGACCGTTGGCGGCGCCGCCTTTGGCTTCGCCTGTTGCGCCACAGCTGTAACGCTGCCTGCACACAAAGCCAGCACTACGGCCAAAAATCCCGTTACTGTTTTCATTTTTTCTCGCTCCTGGATTTTTTCTCTCACCTGCAAATGGCCTGTTTGTTTTCGGCTAAACCATCTGAAATTCCGTCGAGACGGGCGTGCCTCGTATCACCGATTGCGTCACGGGCGAGCCATCGACGGCCAGCTTCCACAGTTCCTTCAACGTCGCTTCGTCCGCATCCGCGCGCACAAACAATTTCGCTTTCACGCCGCGGTAGCCTGGATTGCCGGAATCGTCGAGGCCCGCCCATTTCAAAATATTGTCGAAATTTCCTTCGAGCGTGATTTCCATGTCGTGAACTGTAATGCCGCGCTTGGTGGCATTCAGCACGAAACCCACGGTCATGCACGCGCCCATGGCGGAGAGAAGTTGTTCATGCGCGCTGGCGGCCAAATCGCAGGCATCGAGGCCCGCCGGCTCGTCCATTTCCACCGCATGTGTCCGCATATAGGCCTTCGCGTGAAAGCCTCCCTGCCACACAACGCGCGCCTTCCACGGCCCGCTGACGCCCGCCAGCACTTCGGGCTGCTTCAGCGATTCCAGAATGCCCTTCAACTTCTCCGGGTGCAGCCCATTCAGTGTTTCTTCGGACATTTTCGGCTCCGTCATATTCTCCTCCGTGCTTCCCAACTATCGTCCTGCTGCCTTCCCCTGGAATTCCCCCCGAAGCTGCCGCGCCGCCTCGACGATCGTCGCCATCTTTTTCGTGGCAATCTCGGCGGTATTCACGTTGCGCTCGGCGAACGTCCCGAACCCGCAATCCGGATTCAGGAATATTTTTTCAGGGTCGTAAAACTTCGCCAGCTCTTTCACCCGCGCCACAATCTCCGCTGGCGCTTCGATTTCGTCCGTCCGCGGATTCACCACGCCCAACCCGATTTCCTTCTCGTTTTTGTATTCCTTGAAAACCTCGAGTTCACCCGCGCGGGGTGTCGCAAACTCTAGCACGAGTTGGTCAATATTCATCTCCATCAAATAGGGCAGCATCGGACCGTAATTGCCCTTCAGCAGAACTTCCTCGCGCCGGCTCCAATTCCCGCGGCAAACGTGAACACCGAACCGCACGCCGTCAATTCCCTCGACAGTTTCGTTCATCAACCGCACCGCGAGCTCCAATTCATCCGTCGGATCGCGCCGGTTCGGCAACGCCGCGCACATGAATGTTTCCGTGCTCTCCGCGCCATATACAATCTGGCTCAGAATCGGTTCATCGAACTGGATAAATTCCACGCCCTTCGCTTTCAACGCCAGCACTTCCTTGCGCAGAATGCGCACCACGTCTTTCGCCAGTTCTTCCGGTTGCGCGTAAACTTTATCTGAAAGTCCCTCGAACCAGCTTGACCGCGTCAGCATGTACGGCCCCGGCAGCGGCACCTTCAATGGCCGCGACGTGTGCTTCTTCGCGAAGTCCACTTCGTCCTGCGCCAGCCCATTTTTCTCGGTCAACCGGCCGACTACGATCGGGCTCTTGATCGCAAACGCCGGCACGTCCAACGCTCGCAGCACTTCCTCGTAACGCGCGCGGTCTTTCATAAAGTCCATCAGCTCGGACACTTTCATCAGCCGCATTCCGCCGAGCTTCTCCACCACAAACGAATAAAAATTGTCGCGCCGCTGCTCGCCGTCCGTCGGAATGTCAACGCCCGCTTCTTCCTGCGCCTTTAGGCACTCGATGACCGCGCGATCCGCCACAGCCTGAAATTCCTGTTCCGTCCCGCTGCCCGATTGCCGTTTGCGCAACGCCTGGATCAGATACGCCGGCCGCGGCCAGCTCCCCACCACCGTCACCGGAAATAATTTCTTTTCAGACATGAGCGCGTTCTCCCTTTTCGTTTTCTTGGAATGTGCTTTCAACCGGCGAGCCGCTGCGAGCCCATTCGGCGTAAGACCCATCGTAAAGCGATACCTTGAATCCAAGTTGCGTCAGCGCCAAAAATCCTAGCGCCGCCCGAACGCCCGTGCGGCAATACGCAATCGCCCGATCCTTTGCTGAAATTCCGTGCGACAAAAATAATTCCTCGAGTTGCTCGTTCGATTTCAGCAGCCGTCCCGCCGCGCCCATCTCCTGGCACGGCAAATTCACCGCGCCCGGAATATGCCCGGGACGTTCGTCCAGATCCACCTTGCCTGAAAATTCATCCGCGTCGCGCAAATCGATTCGTTTGGCTCCCGCCGCGTTTTGCATCCCGTGCAAATTCGTTCGCAACTCGCTTCGCGGCTTCGCCACAAACTCGCGCGGCTCCGGCCGCACCGGGCGGTAAAACGTTTCGCGCTTATCGGCGGTCCACTGCTCCCAAAAACTTTCCATCACATGCACATCGTCGCGGCCCAGATAAATCAGCATCCATGCCAGAAAGGCGGCGTTGCGTCCGTCCGCATTATCGTAAATCACGGGTGCGCGATTCGCATCCAATCCCGCTTTGCCGATCCGGCGGGCCAATTCCTCGTTCGGCAATAAATTTCCTTGTGCATCGCGCAGCTTCGCCACGGAAAGATTCACCGCGTTTCTAGGATGACCCGCCATGTAACGCACCGCCGAGCGTGGGTCAATCACGAGAAAATCCGGCGCGTCCAGGTGTTTCTCCACCCAATCTGCTGAGACCATTCGGAACACAGGCATCTCCCCTTGGATGTCTTAAGCCCTGCTGAGATTCACGTTTCCGCCGTATACCTGCCCGTGGCATCGCGCAGTGGAGTGTTAAACGCTGTCGGGCATTGTAAAGCAAGCTTGCCGCGAAGTCATCTGTTCGCGCCTCCCGGATTCGCCGCGCCAGAACACGCCTCGCGCAGGAGCCATTCGTGTGAAGGGCAACCGGCCATGTCTCGTACGCCGCAATTGCAACATTGGCCGAAGCGGCGTATGTTTTTTGTCTGGGGAGGCGGAGAAAATCATGATCATCAAGACTCGGAACGTCAAAATAATGACGCGCGCTCGTCCACTTCAGGTAATCTGCGCCGTGGCTTTTCTCGCAATTTGTGGCGCAACCATGGCGGCAAACGCACCCGACGTGCCCTCGGTCGACGGCGGCATCGGCACCTGCCGCGCGGATTTCACCGTCAAGGACGGCGCGAACAAGCCCATCTACAACGCCCAAATCGAAGTCCTGCTCCGCTACGGCTTCATGAACATGCGCAAAACCGATTTGCAGGTCGGCACAAATAGTGACGGCAAGGCCCGCTTCACCGGCCTGCCCAACTTCGCCAAGAAGCCTCTCGAGTTCCACATCAAGAGTGGTACCGTCTCAAAAACAATCACCGACGACGCCACATCGAATTGCACCGCCACCTACAACGTCGTCCTCACCGTCCACTAAGCCCGCAATCTCTGGATTTTGTAGGCGTCCCGTCCTGAACGGTTTGTGTGAGGGGGGATTTTGCCTTCCGATTTTAAGAAATTCGCTTACTTCGTCGTCGCGCTCTTCGCCTCGACTGTCTTCACATGCTCGGGGCGAAAACCCACCCCGACGATCCGCGCCGGGTACCGCCGCAGAAACGGACACGCGCGCAACAGCTTCAGCAGCCACGGAAGCCCAAGCGGTTTGGTCCTGCTCAGAACCCGCGAAATAACACGATTCTGCACGAAAATTTGCATCCGTTGCGTAGCTCGCGTAGGAAACATTCTCCGTTGCTGCACCGCGTGCAAATCGCTCTCACGGACTGTGCTTTCGCGCAGTTTTCGGGCCAAAATGTTCGACGCGGCAACCGCGTCTTGAATCGCCAGATTAATTCCCACGCCGCCAATCGGAGACATCGCGTGCGCCGCGTCGCCAATGCACAAAAGTCCCGGTAAAAACCAGCGCGACAACCGGTCCACGACAACGGTCAAGAGACTTATATTTTTCCAGTCCCGCAACTCATCCACGCGGTCGCGCAAGAAAGGAGCGAGCCGCGCAATCTCTTCGCGGAAAGCAGCGAGGCCCTTTTGCCGGATATCCTCAATGCCTCCTTTCGGAATCACGAACGCGCACTGCCAGTAATCCGCGCGATCGATCATCACGAAGATCCTCCCCGCATCCACGTGTCCAAACGTTCGTCCCGAGTCGCCATCCCGTCGGCTAATCTGCATCCACAGCACGTCCATCGGCGCGCCCAGATTCACCACTTCCAGGCCCGCGCGCTGACGAACCACGGAACGCCGGCCGTCCGCTCCAATTGTCAGCCCCGCGCGCACCTCAAGCGCTCCATGCGAAGTTGTCGCTTGCACCCCCGCCACGCGGCCATCCTCGCGAATCAGGTCTGTCACTTCCGTCTGCATTCGCAAATGAAAGCCCGGATAACGCTTGCCCTGCTCCGCAATGAAATTCAAAAAATCCCACTGCGGCATCAATGCAATGAACTTGCAGTGCGTGGGAAGGTGGGTGAGATCCGCAACAGGTACCATTTCATTGGCGACTTGGCCCGAAAGCTCGCGCACTTCCTGATGCGGTCGCTTCAGAAATTCTCCCAGAAGCCCCAGTTCATACATCACTTCGAGCGTCGACGGGTGAACTGTGTCACCGCGGAAATCCCGCAGAAAATCCGCGTGCTTTTCGAGCACCTGCACATCGACGCCCGCCCGCGCCAGCAGAAACCCCAGCATCATGCCGGCGGGTCCGCCTCCGGCGATGCAACACTGCGTCTGAATCGTTTCGCCCATCCAGGAAATACTACACGAAATCCCGCGCTCGGCATTCGCGTTCAATATGAACTTGCCGCATTTTGACCCTGCGCCATCGCGCCCGAAGCGTACCTGACCGCATCCTCGAAAGCGCGTCACCAAAAACAAAACGCGGCGCGAAATTAAATCCACGCCGCGTCTCCCTAAAAACATTCTCAGTGATTGGCTTTACTTCTTCGCTGCTGCGTAATTCTGATTGATCTGCTCCCAATTCACCACGTTCCACCACGCCTCGATGTATTCCGGCCGGCGATTCTGATATTTCAGGTAATAAGCGTGCTCCCAGACGTCAATTCCCATCACCGGCTTCGACCCGCTCATCAGCGGATTATCCTGATTCGGCGTCGAATCAATCGCGGCCTTGCCGTCTTTAATCACCAGCCACGCCCAGCCTGAGCCAAACCGCTTCGTCGCCGCCTCATTGAATTTCGTCTTGAATTCGTTGAAGCTGCCGAACGTCGACTTGATCGCCTCCGCGACTTCGCCCTTTGGCTCGCCTCCTCCGCCCTTCTTCATAATTTTCCAGAAGAGCGAATGATTCGCGTGCCCGCCTCCATTATTGCGGACGGCGGTGCGGATATTTTCCGGCACCGTATCAATTTTGCGTACCAATTCCTCCACCGAAAGCTTCGCCAGATTCGCGTGACCTTCCAACGCCGCGTTCAAATTCTTGACGTAGGCTCCATGATGCTTGTCGTGATGGATTTCCATGGTCTTTGCGTCAATGTACGGCTCCAACGCGTCGAATGCATAGGGCAGCGGCGGCACTTGAAACGGAGCAGCCTGCGCGGTTCCTTGAGCTTCTGTCATTTCTTTCCTCCTGAAATTCCTTTCGTGCCTCATAATTATACCCCCGCCGGGCGCGGCGGCGTAAAGCAGGGAATTCCCCGGCAGTGGGTCAGTTTGAATTTTCTTGATCGTGACACAAGGGGTCAAAATTCAAACTGACCGATTACCGCATGTCCCGACACACGAGCAGCAAAAAAAGGAGCGCCGATGCCCACCACCGCCCATCTCGAAAAGCACTTCACCGCGACGGCCGCCGTTCGCGACATCGTCATCGGAATGTCCGACGGCCTCACCGTCCCCTTCGCCCTCGCCGCGGGACTCACGGGCCTCGCGCTGGCATCCACCAGAATCGTCGTCACCGCCGGACTCGCCGAAATCGTCGCCGGCTCCATCGCTATGGGACTCGGCGGCTACCTCGCCGCCAAAACCGATTCGGAGCATTACGCCTCCGAGATGCGCCGCGAATTTCAAGAGACCGTCGAGATCCCCGACCAGGAAGAAGAGGAAGTCGCGAAAGTGTTCCGCGAATACGGCGTTTCCGAAAACGATATGCGGCCCGTGGTCAACGCCATCTGCTCCGACCAAAAACGCTGGGTCGATTTCATGATGCGCTTCGAGTTGGGCCTCGAAGCCCCCGAGCCTTCGCGCGCGGGACGCAGCGCCGGCACCATCGCCGCCTCTTACATCGTCGGCGGACTGATCCCCCTCACTCCATATATGCTCGCCGGGCAAATTTTCACCGCGCTGTGGATCTCCGTCGGAGTCACGCTCCTCGCTCTCCTGATTTTTGGTTTCATCAAGGCGAAATTCACCGACGTCGCTCCGTGGCGCGGCGCCCTGCAAACCGCCTTCGTCGGAGGCCTCGCCGCCGCCGCCGCTTTCTTCCTCGCCCGCCTAGTCAACATGCGCTGAAATTGCGCCGCAGCTCAGTTTTGTTTTTGCTTTGGTCTGGGTTTCGCTTTTTGGTTTTTGCTTTGGTCTTGGTTTTGCCCGCGTAGCGGCCGCCTTCAGGCGGGCAGCCTTTTCAGGTGTCATCCCGAGCCGCCATGCGGCGAGGGATCTGCTTCTGCTTATGCACTTTCTTTGTAGCTCACGTCCCGCCCCGATGCTTTCTATCGGGGCTGACGTGAGGCTTTCCCCACGCCCTCCCGGCTGCCTGGCACTCGATACCACTTGATCAACGCCCCGATTTGATCAACGATCCGATCCCGTTGACCCGAACCGGCCACATGCCACTGCACGAAAATTCCGTCGCCGACGCGCCGCGCCCCCAACTCCCTGCGCCTGTTTTTCATGACCCGAAACATCACATCAAAATCTACCAGGGCGACTGCCTCGAAATCCTCTCCGCGCTTCCCGCCGATTGCGTTGACTTAATCTTCGCCGACCCTCCCTATTTCCTCTCCAACGGCGGCATCACCTGCCACGCCGGCAAAATGGTCAGCGTCAACAAAGGCGAATGGGACCGCTCCCGCGGCGCCGACGCCAATCATCAGTTCAACACGGCCTGGCTCGCCGCGTGCCAGCGCGTCCTCAAGCCCGACGCGAGCATCTGGGTCAGCGGCACCAGCCACGTCATCCATTCCGTCGGCTTCGCCATGCAGCAACTCGGCTTCAAACTCCTCAACGACATTTCCTGGGTCAAGCCCAATCCTCCTCCCAATCTCTCCTGCCGTTATTTCACCCACGCCACCGAAACCATCATCTGGGCGGCCAAAAGCAAGAAGTCCCGCCACAAATTCAATTACAAGCTCATGAAGCAGATCAACGCCGGCCGCCAGATGAAATCCGTCTGGACCATTCCTCCTCCCGAGCCGTGGGAGAAAAAATTCGGCAAGCATCCCGCGCAAAAGCCCCTCGCCCTCCTCGAACGCATCCTCCTCGCCTCCTCCAACGAAGGCGACCTCGTCCTCGACCCTTTCCTCGGCTCCGGCACGGTTCTGGTCGCCGCTCTTCGTGCTCACCGTCGCGCCATGGGTTGCGAGCTAGAGGTGGAATCGCTATCACTTTCCCTGCGTCGCATCTGTTCGGAACTGGTACAGGTCGATATTTCTGTTTCCTCCATCCAGTTTTCCCTTGATCTGTTTCCCGATCCTATGGATCGATCAAATTGCGCTACTCGAATGTCGAACGAAACCAAACTCGTTAACCAGGAACGTCGCTTTTACTTCGTCGGCAGGACAAATCGGCAGGTCATCTTCACTACACTTGCATCGTCGCTCGAAAACGCGTGGCGCGATTTCCGCAAATCGGGGAAATCCGAATCCGACGCTCTCTTCATCATCAAAGTCGAAACCGAAATCTACCTCGCCTGAAATCAACTCGCAGTTGCGCAGCTAGTCTCTTCCCATCGAGATCACGACGTGATCTAATCGCCGCGTCCGAACACGGAGCGAACAAGTGGCAATTCCTGATTATCAGACGATCATGCTTCCCCTTCTCAAGTTCGCGTCAGATGGGAAGGAGCACTCCATTGAGCAAGCAAGAGAAAACATGGGCTCTTTCTTCAAACTCACCGACGAAGACAGGAAGTCACTTTTGCCGAGTGGGCGTCAGACCGTCTTCTCTAATCGCGTCGCTTGGGCAAAAGTTTATTTACACCACGCCGGTCTGCTGACATCCCAGCGACGAGGCTATTTTCAAATCTCCGAAAGAGGCCGGGAAGCGCTCCGCGAAAACCCTCCCGAAATTAACGTCAAGTTCCTGGAACGGTATCCGGAATTCATCGAATTTCGCACGCCAGATAAAAAACCAAAAAAAGATGCGGCACAGCCCCTAGGACTGAGTACGGACACGATGTCGCGCCTGTACGGACTGCGCTACGAAGAAACTCCCGAGGAGATGCTCGAGACCGCGTATGAGCGTCTAAGGGCAGACCTGATTGCGGAGCTGTTGGTGCGGCTGAAAAACTGCTCGCCGCAGTTTTTCGAGCGGCTCGTCGTCGAGGTCATTTTGAAAATGGGCTATGGCGGGTCGCGCAAAGAGGCAGGTCAGGCAATCGGCTCGGTCGGAGATGAAGGAATCGATGGAATAATCAATGAGGACAGGCTCGGACTTGACGTTATCTATCTACAGGCAAAAAGATGGCAGGGAACGGTCGGTCGGCCCGAGATTCAGAAATTTGTCGGCGCGCTGCACGGGAAACGTGCGAAGAAGGGCATTTTCATCACAGCGGGTACGTTCTCGACGGAAGCTCTGGATTTCGCTTCACAAATAGAATTTAAGGTTGCGCTTATTGATGGGAAACAACTGGCTGAAATCATGATCGATTCCAATGTTGGGGTCACTCCTCAGGCGGCATATGAGTCTAAACGCATCGACTCAGACTACTTTGAAGAGGAATAAAGCTCCGTGCCGGAATGCGCGGCTGGACACTCGACGTTCTCAATCTTGTCCGCTCCTTGCGCAAACAGAATTTTTCTCTCGCCGACGCCTACACTCTCGAACCCCACCTCGCCTCTCTCCATCCCTCCAACCGCCACGTCCGCGACAAAATCCGCCAGCAACTCCAAATCCTCCGCGACGTGGGTTTAGTCGAATTCCTCGGTCGCGGGAATTACCGCCTGTATTAGTCGGTGGCGTTGGTTTTCGGGTGCCCCATCCTGAGCGTCGTGTGCGAAGGGTGGGGTAGTTGGTGTAGATTGGCTCTCGTATCTGACGCATGCCAAAGAATCTCACGCGCGTCTACGGTCAAGCCCATCTGCACTTCATCACTTTCAGTTGTTATCGCAGAGCTCCCCTTCTTGCTTCACCAGCGTCACGAGATCTCTTCGTCAAATCGCTCGACCTGGTTCGCAATCGTTTCGGCTTTGCGCTTGCCGGATACGTCATCATGCCTGAGCACGTGCATCTTCTGATTGGCGAGCCGCCCGCAAAAACCCCCTCCGTTGTGCTCCAAATGCTAAAGCAAGAAACCTCCCGTCAAATGCGTCTCCGCCATGAATCGCCGGCTTCGGTGCTTCCTCAATTTTGGGAACGGCGCTTCCATGATTTCAATGTTTGGAGTCAGAAAAAGAAAATCGGGAAGCTCACGTACATGCACATGAATCCTGTGAAACGCGCCCTTGTTTCGGATCCTCGCGAATGGCCCTGGAGTAGTTTTCTCTTTTACGAAGCAGGAGAATGCGGCAAAATTCGCATTGATCCTGTTTAAGCCCGGTCACGCCAAAGACAAAATCCCCACCCTTCGCGCCCAAGTTCATGGGCGTTCAGGATGGGGCACCCGAAAAACCCGATTTCCTTCGATACTTCGCCTCCACAGTCATCATCTCTAGTCTCCGCATCCGCCCGGCTCGACACCGCTTTCCTTTTCGCTCGGAGGTTTGGCGAAAACTTTCCCTTAAGGTATCCTCTCAGCCCATGATTGATCTGAATTATTTTCGCGAGCATCTCGACGAAATCGAGCGCATGTTGCGCAACCGCAACGCGCGCCTCGACCTCGACGCCTTTCGCAAAATCGACGCCGAGCGCCGCCAGCGCATCACTTCCGTTGAGCGCCTCAAGGCCGAGCGCAACACGGGCAGCGAGGAAGTCGGGCGGCTGAAAAAATCTGGCCAGGATGCCAGCGCCCTGATGATGCGCATGAAGCAAATCGCCGACGAAATCAAACAGGAAGACGAAAAAATCGCTCAGCTCGACGAGAACCTCCGCGACTTCATGCTTTCCGTCCCCAATATTCCGCACAGCTCCGTGCCCGTCGGACATGGCGCGGAAGGCAACGTCGAAGTCCGCCGCTGGGGAGCGCCGCCGAAATTCGACTTCGCGCCCAAGCCACACTGGGAATTGGGCGAAGCTGCCGGCATTTTGGATCTCGAGCGCGCGGTGAAAATCGCCGGCACTCGTTTCGCTCTCTATCGCGGAGCCGGCGCGCGTCTCGAACGCGCTCTCGCCAATTTTTTCCTCGACGTGCACACGCGCGAGCAGGGTTACACCGAAGTGCTTCCGCCCTTCATCGTCAACACCGCGTCGCTGATCGCCGATGGCAAGCTGCCGAAATTCGCCGGCGATATGTTTCACCTCGAAAACACCGACCTGTGGCTGACCACCACAGCGGAAACGGAGTTGACGAATCTCTATCGCGACGAAACGCTCGACGATGCGTTGCTGCCCATAAAAGTCTGCGCCTGGACCGCCTGCTTCCGCTCTGAAGCGGGCGCGGCCGGAAAGGACACGCGCGGCATCAAGCGCCAGCACCAATTTCAAAAAGTGGAAATGTTCCAGTTCACGCGGCCGGAGGAAAGTTACGGCGAACTCGAAAAAATGGTCCACGACGCGGAAGATTTATTGCAGCAGCTCGGCCTGCACTATCGCGTGATGCAGCTTTGCACCGGCGACATGGGATTCGCTTCCTCGAAAACGTACGACATCGAAGTCTGGGTGCCGTCCGCAAAAGAATTCATGGAGATTTCGAGCTGTTCGAATTGCGAAGCCTTCCAGGCCCGCCGCGCCGGCATTCGCTACAAACCCGCCGCAGCAGGCAAGCCAAAGGCAAGCAAGAGCGAATTCGTCCACACGCTCAACGGCTCAGGCCTGCCGACGGGTCGCACATGGATCGCCATCGTCGAAAATTTTCAACAGGCCGACGGCTCCATCGTGATCCCGCAGGTTTTGCGCCGCTACATGGGCGAGGACCGCATTCCCGCGCAGAGTTGAATTGCAGAAATGCGCCCAAAATAAAAAGCGCGGCGTTTCTCGAATTGAAAATCAATTCGATGCGCGCCGCGCTGCGAAAAAAAACTACCGCGAAATTTACATCCCCGAGGATTTGATGCTGTCCACCTTGATCGAGCCGTCTTTGTTGACGTCGCCCGTGAGCGTTACTTCTTGTCCCAGGTTGGCGTCCGTTACGGCGTCCTGGTTCTGAATCGCGAAGACTTTCTTTGTCTTGGCGTTCACGAACACGTATGACGCGCCTTTTTCCTTCACGCACTTTTCGGCGCAAGCCTTGTGGTCTGCGCTCATGCCTTTTGCGCCACAAGAACTATCGCTGATCCAGCCCATCCACGTATGCGACTTCGCATTCGCGGTCGAGGCCAGGCCGAAAGTAAACAGCATCACGGCCGCGAGGCCGAGAACGTTCGACAGCTTCTTCATTTGATCCTCCTGTGAATTGTGGGGTTGTCGCTGGGCTTCCGCCGGCCTTCATCCCCGCCAACGGCGCTCGCTGCATCGCTAGGAGTACGCGGGGGCCAGTGGGTTTGGATGCCGGAGAATGGGTGTAAGGTCATGGTGAATCCAGAATTACGCACGAGTTTTCTAAAGCGTCCCGACAAGAACCTTCGGCCCCGTCGGCGCGGGTTTGCCGCCCTTCGGCTCTACGGTGACGCAAAACCATTTGCAATCCATTCCCGTGGGCACTTTCGCCATCGGCATGTGGCCATTGTGCAACGCGGACGGCATGAACACGCCCGCACTCACGGGATTGCCAGTCATCGGGACGGCCCACATCTGATACACCTTGTCGGGCGGCGGCTCGGGCAAGTCAGCGGTATAGCACATCATTCCCATGCGCGGATTGAATTTCACATAGCCCCACGCTTTGGGTATGGCGGGCGTGGCGTCGAGTTTCACCGTGACTGTGTCCTGCGCCGCAAGAACGCTCACCAGCGCTTGCGCATGCTGCGTTTCCTTCTGGTAAGTCTGCGTCGCTCGCTGGATTTCGTGCAACTGCCGCTCCAGTCCGCGGTCGCTGATCCATAGAAACACCGTCGCGACGGCAAGCGCCAACGCCGCGGGCGCCCAGATTGTGTTCCACCAACGCACGGGCGGGCGCGTTTCGCGTATGCGCACTGGTGCAACATAGGCGGATTCTCCCGCACGCACCTTTTCGAGCAGCCGCTGCTTCACAACGGCTGGAGGATTTTTCTCCGGCGCAGCCAGAGCGAGCAGTGCGACGCGGCCGCGGGCCTCGGCGAGTTTTCGCGCGCACTCCGGGCACGAATCGACATGCGCCAGGATTGACGCCGACTCTTCGGTGGGAAATACGCCGAGCGCGAAAAGCTCGAATTCTTCCGCGCGAATTGGATGATCATTCGTCATGCGAGTGCCTGTTTCAAAATCTCCACTGCGGAACGAATCCGCGTTTTCACCGTACCGAGCGGTGCGCCAAGATGCTCGGCAATTTCGCTGTGCGTCATGCCCTCGAAGTAAGCCAGTTCGATGGCTTCGCGCTGGCCGTCCGGCATGCTGCTGAGAACCGTTTTCACGCGGCCGAGCAATTGATTTTGCGCCGCGGTCGTTTCCAAAGTGCACGGCAGCACGACGCTGTTTTCGGTCAGCTCCTCATCATCGCGACTGCTCCGGCGCCGCAAACGCGAAATCGAGCGGTTGCGCGCGGCGACCAAAAGCCATCCGGGAAGAGAACCACGCGCGGGGTCGAACTTTTCCGCCGTGCGCCACACCTGGTAGAAGAGATCTTGCAAGACTTCCTCGGCTGCGCCGGAATCGCGGAGAATGCGCGTGGCCTCCGCAAACACCAACCCGCTGTATCGGTCGTAGAGAGCAGCGAGCGCCAATTCGTCCTTGCGGACGATTCGCTCAAGCAGCGACCAATCCGAATCGTTTTGCTGTTCAGCGCCTTGCGCTCGACTCACATTCCCTCAGCCGCTCTTATTGGAATTACGCCGTTCGCGGTGCAACCGGATGTTATTAAGCGGGTCCGTTTCCCGGACTTCCAGCGGCGAAATGCGCGCGGAACAGGGTAGCCTCCGGCGACTCACTGGTCAAATGGAGTGTGGAGGCCGGGAGACGCGCCCGCGTTGAATCTTCACCGCTTGGCCCAAAGGTCCCACAAACCATTCATTTACAATGAGTTACGTAATGATTGACTGTTAAACCCTTTGAATTCTGCGACTTTAGTACCTGCGCACAATGTGACGAATTTACCTGCTTTCAATTGACTGCCCAGGGCGGGTTGAATAAACTGCCAGCCGGAAGCCACTTACAACATAAGGATACAAGTTCGCGTCGCGAAATCCACGCGGCGGTGGACAGATTGTGGCAGGCAAGACCATTGAAATTTCTAGGACGGATTTTTCGCTACCTCATGTGGTTCGTCATCACCGCGGGAATCGCGTGGGTGATGAAGAAGGCGGTTGACAGTGCGTCGCGCCGACGCACCTACGGCCGACGTGAACCTGCGGGCGTCTCGCCTCCGGCGGCGAAAGAACTTTTCCGCGATCCGGTTTGCGGCACATACGTGGCGGAAGATATTTCCTATTTTTGCGAACAAGGCAAAGAGACGCTGCATTTCTGTTCACGCGATTGTATGGAACATTATCAGCGCGACCTGCAGCACGGCGCTGGCCGTGACGATCGCGTGAACCGGCTGGCAGCCGGAGCATAACAGCAACTCAGGAGGAACGACCGGATGGCCCTAAGCGCCAAAGCGGTTCCCCAAGCGATTCCGCGGATTGCGCCGCGCGAAGATCTGAATATTTTCCGCATTTCGCAAATCCAGTTTGATATCGCGGCGGAGCATCTGAAACTCGACGCGGGCTTGCGGCAAGTGTTGCGCACGCCGAAGCGCGTGATGGAAGTGTCCGTGCCGACGAAAATGGATAACGGGCAGGTGAAAGTCTTCACCGGCTATCGCGTCCAGCACAATATCGCGCGCGGGCCGGCCAAGGGCGGCGTTCGTTATCATCCCGGCGTGACGCCGGACGAAGTGAAGGCGCTGGCCATGTGGATGACCTGGAAAAGCGCCACGGTGAATATCCCGTTTGGCGGCGCAAAGGGTGGAATCATCTGCGACCCGAAACGCATGAGCAAGCCGGAATTGGAACGCATGACCCGGCGGTACTGTTCCGAAATTTTGCCGATCATCGGGCCCGCGCGTGATATTCCCGCGCCGGACGTTTACACCGATGCGCAGACCATGGCGTGGATGATGGATACCTACGCAACGATCGTGGGCTATTCGGCGCCCGGCGTGGTGACGGGCAAGCCCGTCCCGCTGGGCGGTTCGGAAGGACGCAACGAAGCGACCGCGCGCGGTTGTTTATTCGTGACGGAAGAAGCGTGCAAAGCGAAGAAGATGAATCTGCGCGGCGCGACCGTGGCGATTCAGGGATTCGGAAACGCGGGCGCCACCGCGGCTCGCCTGTTCACGGAGAAAAAAGCAAAAGTGATTGCCATCAGCGATTCGCGTGGCGGCGTTTACAATACGCGCGGAATCGACCCGTACAAGGCGGCCCGTTACAAGGAACGTTCCGGGACCGTGGTGGGAATGCCGGGAACTTCGCGCATCTCGAATGACGATTTGCTGACGATGAAGTGCGACATTTTGATTCCCGCGGCGCTTGAAAACGTGATCACGCTGAATAACGCCGACCAGATCAAAGCGAAAATTATCGCTGAGGCGGCGAATGGTCCCACCACGCCGCACGCGGACGAAGCGCTGGCCAAGCGCGGCGTCATGGTGCTGCCGGATATTCTGGCGAATTCAGGCGGCGTGACGACGAGCTACTTCGAATGGGTGCAGGATTTGCAGAACTTCTTCTGGACCGAAGCGGAAGTCAACGCGAAACTCGAAGCAGTGATGAAACGCGCGTTCCACGAAGTGCATGACAATGCGCGCAAGCATCACGTCCACATGCGCACCGGCGCTTACATTTTGGCGGTCGGCCGCGTCGCGGACGCCACCGTGGTGCGCGGGCTATTCCCGTAGGTTCTTCGCGACGGCTACATCGCAAATCGTTTTCAACCACAACTACCAAATAGAGCCGAGCCGTGCGTGCTCGTCTTAGCGAATAGTTCGGCGTTTTCTTACCGCGGAATAAATCCCCAGAAACCGCGACTTACGAGCGCGTTTCCAGTTCAATGCCGGCGCACGCGGCGAGATGTTATAATTCTGCCGTTCACCAACGATGGATGCACGGTTGACGGGACGATGACACGGGCAGAAACGCGAACGGCGACGGTGGAAGGCGCGAGCCAAACTGCGCCTGAAGTGCGCGCGCGCTACGAGAGCGTGATTGGGCTCGAAGTGCACGTGCAGCTTGCGACGAAGACTAAGGCGTTCTGTGCGTGCTCCACGCGCTTTGGCGATCCGCCGAACACGAATACTTGTCCGGTTTGCCTGGGACTGCCGGGAGCGCTGCCGGTGCTGAACAAGCACGCGCTGGAATTGGCGACGCGCGCGGCGTTAGCTTTGGATTGCAGCGTGCAACCGCGTTCGCGATTCGCGCGCAAGAATTATTTCTATCCGGATTTGGCGAAAGGCTACCAGATTTCGCAGTACGAATTGCCACTGGCGACCGGCGGCTGGCTCGAAATCGAGTCGGGAGAGTCGAGAAAGCGCATCGGAATTACCCGCGTGCACATGGAAGAAGACGCCGCGAAGAACTTGCACGAGGGATTCGCGGACGCGGATCGCTACAGCCACGTCGATTTCAATCGTGCCGGCGTGCCGCTGATTGAAATTGTGGGCGAGCCGGATTTGCGCGCGCCGGAAGAGGCATACGCTTACCTGACGAACTTGAAGCAGGCGCTCCAATACACGGCGGTGAGCGATTGCAACATGGAAGAAGGTTCGTTGCGTTGCGATGCGAATGTGAGCGTGCGTTTGCGCGGAGCGGAGAAATTCGGCACAAAAGTGGAGGTGAAGAATTTGAATTCGTTCCGCTACCTGCAGCACGCGCTCGAATATGAAATCGAGCGGCAGATCAGCGCGCTGGAAGCGGGCGAGACGATCGCACAGGAGACGCGGCTGTGGAACGTCTCGGCAGGGCGCACGGAATCGATGCGTTCGAAGGAATTCGCGCACGACTATCGCTATTTTCCCGAGCCGGATTTGCTGCCGGTGCGCATCGACGAAAGCTGGAAGGAAGAAATCCAGCGCGCGATGCCAGAACTGCCGGATGCGAAACGCGCACGATTTGTGACGCAATATCGGGTTACCGCCTACGATGCCGGAGTCTTGACGGCCAGTCGCGCGCTTGCGGACTATTTCGAGGCGGTCGTCCACGCGGGCGCGACGCCGAAGGCCGCGGCGAACTGGATCCAAACCGAGCTCTTGCGGCGGCTGAATGATGCGGCGAAGGATATTTCCGAATCACCGGTGCCACCAGGCGCATTTGCAGAGCTTTTGCGCGGAATCGACAGTAACGAAATTACGGGCGCGATCGGAAAGCGCGTGTTCGCGAAAATGTTCGAAACAGGAAAACCGGCGGCGGAGATTATCGCGTCGGAGGGGCTGTCGCCGATTACAGACGCGGAAAGCGTCGAGAAGATTTGCCGGGAGACGCTCGAGAAAAATCCGGAAAATGTGGCAAAGTATCACGCGGAAAACGAAGGCGTATTCAAGTTTTTCGTGGGGCAAGTGATGCGCGAGACGCGCGGGCGGGCAAATCCGCAAACGATTAACGATATTTTGAAGCGGATGCTACAACAATCGCAGAAATTCGAATGAGCGACATACTCAAAGTCGGCGAGCGGGCTCCGGAATTCAGTTTACCGGCCGATGACGGCAAGCAAGTGACGCTGGCGGATTTCCGCGGCAAGAATGTTGTCCTGTTCTTTTTTCCCAAGGCCATGACGCCCGGTTGAACGAATGAAGCGTCCGAGTTTCGCGACGCCAAAAAGAAATTCGAGAAGTTGAATACCGTGATTCTGGGATGCAGCGCGGATTCCGTCGAGCAGCAGGCCAAATTCAAGACGAAGTACAATTTAAATTTTCCGCTGCTTGCGGACACGAACTTCGACGCGATCGAAGTCTATGGCGCGCGCCGGATGAAGAGCTTCCTCGGGAAATCGTTTCTCGGAATCGTGCGCATGTCGTACTGGATTGGACCCGATGCGACGATTCGCCACGTGTGGGCTAAGGCGAGCGCGAAGGGCCACGCCGCAGAAGTGCTGCAAAAAATCGCGGAGCAGTAAGAGGATTCCTGCGGAAAATTCAACAAAGCGAACGCGATTGGGCATCCGGGAAACAACAAGCGCGCCGCCCATGTAAAGTGAGCGGCGCGTTTTTGTGCAACTGGTCAAAAAGAAATTTTAAAGGGATGTCACCTTAGGTTGCACTCGTCTTCGGCGAATTGCCGCACCCGTCACAACCAAGCCCGTTCCCAAAAGAAACAGGGTAGCGGGTTCCGGCGTCGGTATAGGAGGATCGACCGGCGCGCCGGTGGTGATAAAAAAGGTTTCCGGTCCGCCGCCTGCATGCGAAAGAGTCGCGGACAATCCGACAATATTGAAGCCCGCGTCAATCGCCGCCTGTGCCGTCGCGGTATCCTGCGCGTCCAGCATGAATTCCCAACCTGATTTTCCCACGCCATTCTGGAGCGACGTGCTCGCGAAGTGCATCGGCATGGTGAAATCGCTCGAAGCGAAGCCTACCTGACCCTGGGCATTGAAGAAGACCACGACCAGATCATTCAGTTCGATGGAACCGCCGCCGGGTTGATTTGCGTAAAAGATGATCGCCAGTGTGGACGCATCCGAAACAATAAAGGTTTGGTTGTGGGGGGAATTATTGGGCGACTTCTCGTCTCCGCCCAGGTTGTTTCCCTGGCAAACCGAGGAGCCAATCATCTGACTTCCGGCAGCGTCAATTCCAATGCATCCGGATTCAACTACCCCAATTCCGTGTCCCTGCATGGTGAGCATGGTGTTTACGTTTCCGAATCCGGTGCCTTTAAGACTCACGGAACTGACTGACACCGCTCCGGCGAATGCGCTACCGGCGACGCCGAGTGTGACGACGGCTGCGAGACTCGCAATGAATAGCAGAGATCTGATTAATCGCGTCGATGTTTGGCTCAATGTTTGGCCCCTTTTGGCAAATGCCACCACGCTCTGTGTCTCGGAATTTGCGCGATGACTCTCGCTGAGATTCAACGAAGATACTTGCGAATGAAAATCCCTATAAGGGGGTAAAACCTTGAATCTAGCGGAAGAGAATTACGGAGCCGGCCTACGGGTTTGCCGCAGATGTGAAAACATTCCGATCTCGTGCAAAATCTTGCACAGACAATTGCAAGTAACAAAGGTCTTTCTGATGAAAGGGAGCAGTCGCGTCGTAAACTTCAAAAATCGTCCGGCTATGACGCGTTAGTGGATTTGCACTTTGGATTTCAGGAGGAAGCTGAGAACCGTTTCCGGCTCGAAGCTGATGTCCTTCTTGTCCGCCGTTGCCAGGGCCGGCGCGCCAGCCTTGGCAGTCGCCGCTCCGCCACTTGTTGCTGCGGCTGCGGTTTCGTGGGGCTTGCCGTCGGCTCCGGCGAGATTCGCGGAGATAGGATAGGCGCGGCCGTCAACGGTGACCGCGTCGAGGCGCACCAGGAGCTTCGGAAGAGTGGACGCTCCGGCCGGCGCAGCTTCAGCGACGTACACCGCTGCGGGCGAACCGCGCGGAATCAAAATTTTGCCGTGGATAACCACATCTTGCGCGACGCTCGCCTTCACTTTCTGATTGGCGGTAGCGTCTTTCGAATTGACCGATTGCTCAAGCCGAATCATCACCGCGGTTCCAACGGGCACGATTTTCTGAGCATGCCGCGGAGGGCCGGATAGAATTATCAACGCGGATAAAAGGGGTACGGAAAGAATACTTCGCATGAGGATCTCCTTGGGATAGATCAAGGGCAAGGGAATTCAGTTTACCAGAATTCCGATGTGCGTCAGAGCGAAACCGCGAAATTTTCGCCGCGCTCTTCGATGAGCATATTGTCGATCAGGCGCGTTGGGCCAATGCGCGCAGCAACCAGGAGCAGGCAATTGCCGCGAAGGAAATCAACCGGCTCGAACGAGTCGGCGTCGACAATGGCGGCATAGTCGGGGTTCGCGAGCGGCTCGGCGGCGAATGTCGCGCGGACGGTTTCGAGAAGAGCAGTGGTCGCGCGCGTGCCTGTCGCGATTTCGCGGCGCGCTGCATCCAGCGCCCGGTGGAGAACAGTTGCGGCGCGGCGGTCGTCCCCTTTCAAATAAGCGTTTCGAGACGACATGGCGAGGCCGTCAGGCTCCCGCAGAATCGGGCACCCTATAATTTCCGTGTCGAGATTCAGATCCGCGGACATCTGGCGGATGATGCGCGCCTGTTGTGCGTCTTTGCGTCCGAAATAGGCAAAACGCGGGCGGACGATTTCGAAAAGCTTCAGGACCACCGTGGTGACGCCCTGAAAATGTCCCGGGCGCGTGCGTCCTTCGAGTTTCTCGCTCAAACCTTCGACGTGAACACTGGTGTGGAAATTGGCGGGATAAATTTCCGCGGCCTCGGGGACAAAAAGATAATCGACGTGGAGATTTTCCAGAAGCGCGCGATCTTTGTCGAACTCACGCGGATATTTCTGGAAATCCTCCGAAGGACCGAATTGCTTTGGATTGACGAAAATCGAGACGATGACGGGCGAACATTGCTCCCGCGCGGCGCGCACGAGCGAAAGATGGCCTTCGTGCAAAGCGCCCATCGTTGGGACGAAACCCACAATACGCTGCGCCAATGCAGCTTCGCGAGAAACTTGCTTCATCCAGGCGATGCTGCGGATGATTTCCATATTAGCGACTCTTGTTGAAGGAGGCGTCATGCGTCAATTATGCGGCTGGCCGGATTGCTCGCGATAGAAGGCAATCATGTCGGTGAGCAGCGGAGTGACGTCCAACTGGCGCAGCATGGTGGTGATTTGGCCGCGATGATATGTGCCGTGATGGACCAGATGCTGAAGCATTTGCCACATCGGATTCGAAAACGCGTGGCCTTTGGTGTTGCGATATTCGACGACACCGTCCAGATCGGCGGCTGATAATTTCTGAACGAAGGCGTTCAAATCCGCTTCGATGTTTTGCCAGCGGGAGCGGATGGAAGCGAGGTCCGGAAAATTGTCCGCTGGAAAACGTGGAGAGCGGCCTAACCAGCGCTCGAGCCACAACCATTCCGCAAGCATGATGTGCGCGAGAGTGTCGCGCACCGATGGGAAACTGGAACGCAGATTTTGAATGAACCGCGCGGCTTCGAGCGGAGCGCAGGCGTCGAGCATGCGATGATTCGCCCACGAATTGTAGGCGTACAGCGAATGAACGTCGTCTACGGTCATACCGAGATGAGCTCCCTTCAGTGAACTTGCGTTTTCGGCTGCGTGCCAAGCTGCGACGCATGAAACGATTCGGCGTCGGAGGGGAAGCGGCCGTTGCGAACGTCGTCGCAAAACTCGCGCGCAGCGCGCTTAATCTGCTCGCCAAGATTGACGTACTGGCGCGCGAATTTCGGCGTGCCGTTGACGCTCAAGCCGACCAGATCGTGGAAGACAAGCACCTGGCCGTCGCAATCGGGCCCCGCGCCGATGCCGATGGTCGGGATGCGCAACTCCTGCGTGATGCGGGCGGCGAGTTCGCGCGGCACGGATTCGAGCACCACAGAAAAAGCTCCGGCGGCTTCGACGGCGCGCGCATCGCGCATCAAACGCTCGGCCGATTCGACGGATTTCCCCTGGACGCGAAAGCCTCCCATCTCCAGCACGGATTGCGGCGTGAGGCCGATGTGCGCCATCACGGGAATTTCCGATTCGACGAGGCGTGCGATTGCTTCCATGCGCTTTTCGCCGCCTTCGAGTTTCACCGCTTCGGCGCCGTCTTTTACCAGGCGCAGCGCGTGGCGGACGGTTTCCTCGGGCGAAACGTGGAACGTGCCGAAGGGCATGTCCGCGACAATCAGCGCGCGATCGGCGCCGCGGCGTACGGCGCGAACGTGATGGAGCATTTCGTCGAGCGTGACCGGAAGCGTGTTGTCGTAACCGAGCACAACCATGCCAACTGAATCGCCGACGAGAAGGATATCGACGCCGGCCTCGTCGAGAAGCCGGGCAGTGGGATAGTCATACGCAGTCAGGCAGGTGATTTTTTGCGTTTCATGTTCGAGTTCGCCGGCCGGAAATTTGCGCTGAAGAATGTCGGGAACCGTGACCTTGCCGGTGCCCGTACGAGGAAGGATGCTCATGTTGACCTCCGGTGCCGCCCCTGACGTCGGGTGCAGCCCATCAACAAGGGAAGTATAGCAGAAAGATTGCAAACCGGAGATGTGGGTGTGAGCGGCGGGTTTCCGAGTGTTCAGGAATGGACATGACGACGAAAAAAGTAGCGAAAAAACTCGATTAGAAATGAAGTCGGCGCTGGTTTTATTGGAGTTAGGAGAGGTTCTAATTTCCCATAGAAACTCGATTAGAATTGCGGATGCGAAGGCAAGGTGACGGCTGTGGAGGCCTTGAAGAAAGGCTACGGCCGGACGAAACCCCACCGGAAGCCTCGGGGGAAGAGGAGGAATGCGAAGTTGGATGAGCTAACCATACAGTACCATTATAGCATAGGTTAACCGAATTTTCAACTTGAGTCCCTCACGGGTAGTTTCCTAGTTTCGTCTGCCTCTTTCCTATCAATTTGACGTAAACGTTATGGTAGACTTGTCTTAAGAAAAGAACTTTTTTATGAAACCACACCTGCCAGCAGGGAATACCGTCGACGATCGGAAAGAAATGCGCAAGGAACTCATCGAAGCGAAAACGATGCTCGGGAAGTTGATGGATACACGCGCGGACAGAATACTCAAGAAGCAGAGAGAAGAGCTGCCCATCTCTATTCCTGCAATGCAAGGTGGCCGGCCGGAGTCGAATCGCCGAAAGTTTTAGGCCGGGTTCCGTCTAAGTTACCAGCTCCGCAAGTTCACTTTGGCAACAACCAAGACATCATAGGAACCGTCCTTCGGCGTGCTGGCGCATCACCTAGCTCCTTTTTCTCTCGAAAGATATGAGGCAAAAGCAGGGAAAGCGTCGGACGCGACGCTGCATGACGATCATTGTCTCGGAGCGGGCTGCAGCAGCGGCAAAGCGGCGTCGAGCCGCCGCACTCCGGAAAAGCGGATTAGCCAACACGCGACTCGGGGAGTCGCCGCCCCAGGCGGGCAGGGCAAGCCCTGCCCTACGGAAGCGAACGGCAACAGCAGGTCCCTCACCGCCATCCGCAAAGGGCGCGGCTGGGTTCGGGATGACAGCGCAAGAAGGCAAGCACGTCGCTCGCAAAATACGCTCGAGAGTGACGCGAAAGGGACGGCTGGGTTCGGGATGACGAGCAAAGGCAAAGCAGGTCCCTCGCAAGCACGCGACTCGGGGAGTCGCGCGGGCAGGGCAAGCCCTGCCCCTACGGAAGCGAACGGCAACAGCAGGTCCCTCACCGCCATCCGCAAAGGGCGCGGCTGGGTTCGGGATGACAACGCAAAAAAACAAAGCAGGTCCATCACCGTCAAAGCAGGCCTCGCTGAAGGCGCTTCGGGATGACAACAGAAATAACGTGCTACTCGGGCTGGGTGACGGGGGCGGGGAGTTCGGGCTTTTGGGGTTCTACGCCGCGCCAGCCTACGGGGCGGCCCTGCACCGCTTCCTTGATGGCGCGGAAAAGGACGACGTACATCATCTGGCGGTAGTAGAAGCGCTGAATCAGGAGCGGGGCAAGCAGCGACCAGTCTTCGTTTTTCTCGAGCGCGAACGCAATCACGCAGGTGAGCAAGTCGATGAGCATGAAGGCGGCGAAGAAAATCAGCGAGCGCACCACGTCGTCGCTGGTCCACAGCAGCGGGAGATGCGTGATGCGGAACTGCGCGAGTCCCCACAGCAGAATCGAGAGCAGGAAGAGAAAATCGATGATGGGCGAGACGAGTGGCAGCAAAATCTGGAACAGGAAAACGTTGGGCAGCGTGATCCATCCGAGCGTGCCGTAGCGCGGGCGACCAATGGCGTCGCGATGCTTCCAGACGGCTTGCAGAGTGCCAAATGTCCAGCGGAAGCGCTGACGAATCAAAGTTTCGACTGTGTCGGGGACTTCGGTGTGGCCGATGGCGTCTTCGTCATAGAGAATTTTCCATCCGTGGCGGCGAATCGTCAGCGTGAGGTCGGTATCTTCCGCGACCGTGTCGCCCGCGAAGCCTCCGCACGCGCGCATGGCCTCGGCACGCCAGGCTCCCACGGCTCCGGGAACCACGGGAATGCAATTCAGCAAATCGAAGGCACGCTTTTCCAGATTTTGGCTGGTGATGTATTCGAGCGCCTGCCAGCGCGTGAGCCAGCGATTGCGGTTCATCACTTTGACGTTTCCGGCAACGGCGCCAACGCGCGGGTCGGCAAAATGGCGCACAAGGCGCGGAATGGCGTCGGGATCGACGATGGTATCGGCGTCAATGGTGACGATGACTTCGCCGGCGGCTTCCGAGAGAGCGTGATTCAACGCGGCGGATTTTCCGTAATTGGCCTGGCGGATCAGGCGCACGCGCTCGTCGTGCCCGAAGGATTCAAGAACGCGCTCGCTGGTCTGATCGGTTGAACCGTCGTCAATCACGAGGATTTCGAGCTTCTGATAACGCGATGCGAGCGCGGAACGCACGGTGTCCGCAATCACGGCCTCTTCGTTATAGGCGGGAATCAGCACGGTGACGATGGGCTGATATTCCGGATGGTTTTCCGGCGCGGCGCGAAGTTTTTCCGCCAAGGCCAGCAAACCGATGAATAAGGCGCGTCCGCTGACCAGCGCAATTCCTGCGACGAAAATAAATGCGATTAACAGGCGCAGCCAGTGAAACAGGTTGAAGATGAATGAGTCGGCCCGGGCAAAAAGTTTTTCTTCGTCGCTCAGGGGAGGCATCACTTGCGCGCGCGTCTGATTCAGAAGCTGCGACACGGTGACGAACGAGTAGCCCTCGGACTTGAGCCGGTCGATGATCTGCGGAAGCGCCGCGACGGTGTGGCTGCGGTCGCCGCCGCCGTCGTGCATGATGATGACATTGCCGGGAACCTTGTGAACCTGGTCCATGACGCGCTGAACGATCGTGGCCGTCGGTGGCGGAGGCACGCCGCCCTCTTCGCCCCAGTCGTGCGGGTCAATGTGGCCCGCGACGAGCAGGTACCCCATGGATTGCGGCGTGGGAAGATTGGCGACTTCGTCAGCAGTTTCCGGTTCTTCGTCGATGCCATACGGGGGACGGAACAGCAGAGTCTTGACGCCAAGGTCGCTTTCAAGAAGCCGTTGGGTCAGGTTCAACTCGAATTCGATTTGCCTTTTTGAAGCGAGGTCGAAATCGGGATGCGTGTAGGTGTGATTCCCGATTTCATCTCCCGCCGCAAATTCCTGGCGCAGGATGCTGGGATATTTGTCGACTTCCACGCCGATGACGAAAAAAGTGGCGGGGACATGTTCCCGCTTGAGCACTTTCAGAATATCGGCGGTCCAGGGAGTGGCCGGGCCATCGTCAAACGTCAATGCCAGCTCTTTCTTATTCGCGCCGCCCATGCGTTCGATGCGCCAGGAGAGGGGATATTTGGTCAGCCGCTCGTCGGTGAACGTGTCGGATGCTGCGTCATAAGTGAAAGTACGCAGGCCGCTCTGAGGAGTCGCAGTAATGCGCCAGAGATCGCCCTCGCCTTCGAGGATCAAATCGTAACCGGGCGGAATGGCCTGAAGGTGCGCGCGAGTTTGGTCGTTGGGATCGGTGGCATCCCAAATATCCCAGATGGACGGATCTTCGGTGCCGAATCGCCACAGTGCCGTGCCATAAAGGCCCGCTCGCTCGGCCGCGCGAATCTCGTTGTAGGCCGTCAGCGCATCGAGCATCCACACGTTGTGGACATTGTTGTTTTCGTCTTCGTAATTATAGAAAGGGCTGATGGAGGCGGAGTCGAATTGAATTTTCGCGTCGGATTCAAGGGCGCGCACGCAGGCGGATTGGAAGGAAAGCGCGTCGGCGACGGGATGCGGGATGGCCTTTGTGGGCGAGGGCCAGTCATAGGCATAGTTGGCGATGCCCATGACGATTTTCTGGGGCGGGACCATCCTCACGATCGCCTTAAGGTTCTTGATGTACCAATCCTGGGCGACGATGGGTCCGGCCACCGATTGTGGCCAGTGAAAATCGTAGTTCATCAGAATGATGGCGTCCGAATCGGCGCCCAGTGACTTATAGTCGTACGCCCAGTCGGCGGCAGGGAGGGCGACCATTAATTTCAGCTTCGCCGCATGCAGCGCGACGCCGAGTTCGCGAATGAAGAAGACGAAATTTTTCTGGCTCGCGTCGGGAACTTCCTCGAAGTCGACCGCGATTCCCGCGACCTTGTGCAACTGCGCATATTGGACGAGCGATGATTCGAGATGCTGGCGGGAACCGGGATTCGCGAGCATGTCCGCCATGGGCTGGACCTGCCAGTTGTTGCCGTCGTAATTATTGAGCAGCGGCATGATGGGCAGCTCGACGTTCAAGGTTTTCAGCCACGCATCGAGTTTCGCGTCCTTGTCGACTGCGAGGCTACCGTCGGCGGTGAAGGCGTGCAGTTCTTCGGCGATCAATAGGTCGATATCGTGATAATGAAGCTGCAGAGATGCCAGGCTGTCCGAATCCCAATTGACGTAGAACGCCGCGCGCAGCGGATCGTAACGCTCGGGAATCTTACCGAGAGCGTCAACTTTGCGTTTCCGGCCCGGCCGGTAAGTCACGCGCTTTAATTTGGCGCTGGAGCGGCGCGGGGGAACGGGCCGGTAGGTTTGTCCGCGCTGAGGAAGAAGCAGTTCGGGCAAATTCGGGCGGCGGACGATGTTGAAGAAAAATACGACGACGATCAGCGTGAAAAGAATCCCTGAAATTTCCAGGATGCGCCGTGTGCGGCGCCAGCGCCGGCGCTCTTCGTCGTAGAATATGGGGTTGCGTTTCTCCATGCCGTCATTCCAAGCTAGCTGCCCACGGAAAGACTGTCAATGACCGCTTCTCTTAAGATGCGCGCGCACGTAACCGCCGCTGTACTGGCGGCGTTTGCCCTGCGGCTGTACTTCGTATGGAGATTCCCTTTTTATGACGCGGGTGACACGCCGATTTACCAGCAACTGGCGCACAACTGGCTGCGTCACGCAGTTTACGGACTGGAGATTTCCGGGCGTTTGACGCCTGTCGACATCCGCGTGCCGGGATATCCCGCATTTCTCGCGGCGATTTATGCGGTATTCGGCGAGGGCGCGCGGGCCGTGATGCTGACGCAGGTGCTTGTGAGCGTGTTGACTTGCGTTCTGGTGGCGGCGATGGCCGTGGTGCTCGCGCCAAAAGAGTCGCGGCGGCGCGTTGCGCTGGCGGCGCTGTGGCTGGCGGCGCTGTGTCCGTTCACCGCAAATTACACGGCGGTCGTTTTGACCGAAACGCTTACCATATTTCTGAGCGCGCTGGCGTTGCTGGTGCTGATGGAGGCGCTGCACGCAATGCGTCAGCCCAAAAGATTTGCTGCGCAGACCGAAACGCCGTCGCGCATGCCCTGGGTCATGGGCGGGATTGTTGTCGGGCTCGGAACGCTGGTGCGCCCAGAAACTCCGCTGATTTTGGCCGCCGCTGGAGCGGTGCTGCTGGCGCTCTGGTGGCGGCCGAAGAATTGGCCCAAGCTCCTGCAGAGCGGAATGCTCCTGGCCGTCGGGCTGATTTTGCCGTTGCTGCCGTGGGCGGCGAGAAACTGGCGCGTGCTCCATACAGCCCAATTTCTTGCGCCGCGATACAGCGAATTGCCGGACGAATTCACGCCGCGGGGTTTTTACGCGTGGAGCGGCACGTGGCTCTGGCGTTTCAGCGATGTGTATCGAGTGCTGTGGAATCAGGACGGCGCCGAAATTCATATCGCGGACATCCCCGCTTCGGCGTTTGATTCGCCCGCTGAGCGGGCGCGAGTGGCGGCGCTGCTGGCACGATACAACGAGACGACGGACATGACGCCTGATCTCGATCGCGGATTTGCGGAAATCGCCCGCGAACGAACGGCGCGGCATCCTCTGCGAACGTATTTCACCGTGCCATTGCTCAGATGTTTTTCGATGTGGTTCACGCCACGCGTCGAGATGCTGCCGCTATCGGGAAAGCTTTGGCCTATCGGCTATTGGTGGGAGGACAGCCCGTCGCAGTACTGCATTTCGCTGGGACTTTTTTTGTTGGGCATTGCGTACGCTGTGATGGCGCTGAGCGGAGCGTGGCGCGCGCGAACAAATCCCGCCGCTCTGCTTTTGGTGGCCTACATCGTGATTCGCACCGCTTTTTTGACTACCGTGGAGACGCCTGAGCCACGCTACGTGCTGGAATGCTTCCCTGCGGTGCTCGCGCTGGCCGCGCAATTGTGGGCCAAGAAAACTGCGACTGTCGCGAATTAGAGATCGCGATCCCACGTCTCGGCGACTAAATCCAGACCAAAACTGTGATGCTTCTTCTTGTGAACCAGGCGGAAACCGGCATCTTTGTAAATGCGCCGCGCCGCACCAAGATGGCTCTGCGTCCAAAGTGTGATTTTCTTGTATCCGGCCTGACGCGCGAAGGAAACGCATTCGTCCACGAGGCGACGGCCGATGCCGAGGCCACGCGCCTTTGGTTCGACGAGCAACAAACGCAGCTTGGCGACTGTTGCTGATTTTTTAACAAGGAATACAGAGCCGACGATTTCTCCATCGCGTTCTGCGATCCAGCAGCGTTCATGGTTCGCGTCAAAGTTCTGAATGAATTCGGCGACGATGCTCGCAACGAGAGCCTCGAATTGTTCGTTGTAATGATGCTCTTCGGCGTACAAAACGCCGTGGCGATGAACCACCCAGCCCATGTCGCCGGGCTGATGGAAGCGGAGGCGGTAAGGGGCATTCCTTGCAGGTTTTTCCCTGGCTTGGTCGCCGAAAAGATTTTCGATTGTGTCCATGGCACTCATAAAGCGACCTTGATCCTTGTCAGACAGGGAGCGCAGCATGGCACCGACTTCTTCATCGGCGCGGCGGTCGAGCGGTGCAAGGGCTTTGCGGCCGCGAGGGGTCAGCGCGAGAAAGCTCTGACGCCCGTCGGTGGTGGAAGGCTTCCTATCGACAAAGCCGCGCCGGACGAAGTCACGCAGGATGCGGCTGAGGTAGCCGGCGTCGAGGCCGAGGTTGCGGGCGACAGCGCTGGCCGAGGGATTTTCCAGGCGCGCAATCTCGTACAGTACGCGGCCTTCGGCGAGCGAGAAAGAACTGCGCAAGAAACCTTCGTCGAGGACGCCAATGCGTTTGGTATAAAAACGGTTGAAGTGGCGAACGGCTTCGATGCGCCCCGGGAGAACAAGACCGACTGACGAGCGTTCCGGTGCAGGTTTCACAATGGGCGTAAGATAGCCAATATAGTTGACTTTGTCAACTATTCTGCAGATGAGGTTGAAGCGGGCCCGGGAAGGCCAGACAGAATTCCGCGTAACCTTTTGGCGCGCCGGGCGTTTATGGTAGTGAGAGCGGGTGCTCCGGAGAATGGTTTGAGGCAGCAGAAAAACGAAGCGGACGAGCGGCTGCTCGTGGAAGCGGCGCGAAAGGATCCGAGCCGGTTCGCGGAGCTTTACGAGCTTCATTTCGAGCGGGTGTACGCGTATGTGGCGCGACGGATGGGGAACCGGCAAGAAGCCGAGGACATCACGTCCGAGGTGTTTCAGAACGCGTTGGCGAATATTGGGAAGTTCGAGTGGCGAGGCGTTCCATTTACGGCGTGGCTGCTGCGCATCGCATCGAATGCGATTGCCGACAAATGGCGACTCACTTCGCGCGAACGCGGCAATCCTTCGCAGGAAGACTCCGAGGAAGCCGATTTTGTCGACGCCGATGAGCATGCGCGGCTCTTTCGGCTGGTCAGGACTTTGCCGGGCGAGCAGCGGCGCGTGGTCGAGATGCGATTTGCGGAGGAGAAAAGCATACGCGAGATTGCGCAGGCGCTTGGGCGCAGCGAAGGGGCCGTGAAGCAGTTGCAATTCCGTGGATTGGAAACTCTGCGCGCGCAATTCATTAAGAAGCCGGCAAAAAAATCGGGTGCTGTGAAATCGGGTAAGTCAAATGGCTAAGCAAAATCTGAACGAACAACTCGACCGAGCTATCGACGCGATTCTTGCGCGGCGCGACTCGAAGGGCCGTGACTCGAAGAAAGATGCTCGCGCGCAAGCGAAGGACGATTCGACGCTCGCTTCGCTCTCGCGCGTCGCGGCGGACTTGCGGGATTTGCCCAGCGACAATTTCAAAACATCTCTGAAAGCCGATTTGATAAGGAGAGCGAACATGTCCAGCAAGCCTGTCGCGATAACCGAGAGTCACCAGACCGCTACGCCGTATTTGTGCTTCAAGAATTCGGCAGCGGCGATTGAGTTTTACACGAAAGCGTTCGGCGCGACGGAAACTTACCGCCTTGCCGAGCCGGGCGGGCGGATCGGACACGCCGAATTGCAGATTGGGAACTCGCGAATCATGATTTCCGATGAATTCCCGGACTTCGGAGCGCTCAGCGCCGAAACTCTGGGCGGCTCGCCGATGAGAATTCAGCTGTTGGTCGCGGATGTGGACGCGTTCGTGCGCCAGGCAATTGCGGCGGGAGCGGCACTGGTTAGGCCGGTACAGGATCAGTTCTATGGATATCGCGCAGGGCAAATCACGGACCCGTTCGGATACCGATGGGGTGTCTCGACCTTCAAGGAAACGGTTTCTCCCGAGGAGATGCAACGGCGTTACGACGAAATGATGAAGCAACCGAGTGAAGGCGCTGCCGAAGAGAAGCCGTCAGGCCAGGGAAAACCGAGTGCGCAAGCAAAGCCAGGGAAGCAAACAAAGGGGGCGTCAAATGCGGTTCCCTTCATCCGCGAGGGATTCCACAGCGTGACGCCGTATATTTTGGTTGGCGGCGCGGCGAAGTTCATCGACTTCCTGAAGGAGGCGTTTGGGGCGGAGGAAAGGGGCCGCGTGCCGACGCCCGACGGGAAAATCATGCACGCGGAAGTTCAGCTGGGAGATTCTGTCATCGAAATGAGCGACGGAAACGAGCAGTATGCGCCTTCGCCGGTGACGATCCATTTGACCGTGCCCGACGCGGAAGAGGCGTACCGCAACGCCCTGCAGGCAGGAGCGACTTCGCTGTATGAGCCGTCGATGCAATTTTATGGAGAGTACGAAGCAGGCGTGCGCGACCCGTTCGGAAATGAGTGGTACATCACGCCGCAAGCGAAAAAGCATCCGCATCCTAGCGTGCAGCCGTATCTTCATTTGCATGGCGCGGAGAAGATGATTCAATTTCTCGAGGAGGCGTTTAGCGCGAAGGCGGAGGGCGTGCACAAATGGCCGGGAGGCGCAATCGCGCATGCGACCGTGTTCATCGGCGACGGGCAGATTGAAATTGACGAGGCGTTTCGCGCGAACCGGCAGACGCAGTGCCATCTGCATCTCTACGTTCCGGATACGGACGCGGTGTACGGGCAGGCGCTGCGTGCGGGAGCTGCGTCAATCGAAGCGCCCAATGACAAACCCTATGGCGACCGCAGCGCGGGCGTGAAGGATGCGTGGGGGAATAGCTGGTTCATCGCGACACACATCAAGGATGTCGCGTTCTAGCGGTTCGGAATTGGCGGGCGCTGCAAAGGACGCACGACTAGCATTTTCCCGTTTCTGAGGGCGAACCACGAGTCATCTGGCGCAAACGCAAGTTGCTGGTGCAGGGATCCGGATCGCACGCCGATCTGCACAAGCGGCTTTTCACTGTGCCTAGACCAAATGTAGACCTCGTCGTGTCTTGGGCTCATATCGAAAAAACGCCAGAACGAAGACACGCTGTAGGAACTCAGCACAACACCAAAATAATTGCCGGTTGGAGAGACGGCAAACGGAGAACCAGGAGCAATATTGATATTTCGGCGGGATATCGCTGTTGAGAAGGCGGCCGTTCCGTCTATTCCGCGGATAGAAATTCGGATCCCGGTCTTGGCCCAAGCACCTGAACTTCCCGTGGCGACCGTTTCCATAAAGGCACCATTTGAGGCGAACGTGACCGAATCGGGCGCATCCGGCAGGTTAGGCCCTGGAATCTCACTCCACGCTTGTGCTTGGAAGGTGAAATAAAAAAATCTAACCGGAGCACGCGTGGAAGAACCGGAATGCATCGGCTTGACACCCAAAAGCCCTTCATCGGACACAGCAACGACGCGCGGATCATCGGGATCTATGCTCTTTTTGAAGCGCTCAAGGAGGGTGTTGGCATCTTGAACCTGGCA
Organism: Candidatus Acidiferrales bacterium; assembly: GCA_035943235.1. Taxonomy (GTDB): domain Bacteria; phylum Acidobacteriota; class Terriglobia; order Acidiferrales; family UBA7541; genus DAHUXN01. The sequence continues at coordinate 25,395 of DASZCH010000144.1, read as the reverse complement.
TTCAGTGAGTCGCCCAGACTGTTCCGCAATTAAGAACGTGCGCTGAGTCGGTGAGATTAAGAACTCGATGCCACCTTGTTTCCCAAGTGCTGGCAGCTGTATTTTCTTCAGCACCTGACAGGAAGGAGAAAGCAAGAGAACACGGCCGCTTGTTTTTTCTCGGGTTACTTGCTGAGGTTCTTGGTAAAGCAAGAAGTTTCCATCGGAAGTCGACCAGAGATTAAAAAGAATACTGCCAAACCATGGGCCGCATGCGGTGCGAAACTTCCCACTACTGGCATTGAACATCAAGAGGGATAATTTCCAATTTGAACGCAGGAATCCCGCAGGAAGGCTGGCTGTGGCGTTGGGATCCTGGCTTACGTTAAGCGCGACTGCTACATTGTCGTTTGACGCCGCCACGGCAACATCGGAGTACGGGTGCTGCAAGGAGTAGCCATAGCTGCTTAAATTCTCGGACCATCGCGGCTGCCGAGTTTCCCTACCCACCAGCGCAGGTGCGCAAAGGCCCGCCAAGATCGCGAGCAACGTTGCGATGCCGAGTCGCTTCTGCATTCTCATCGTCTCTTCATTCTAACTCTCGTCGAGGGGCTCGGGGTGGATGGTTAGGCGGTAGATTTGGGGGAAATGCTCCTTGACGCGATCTTCGACGGCGGCGGTGACGTCGTGGACGTGGGTGATGGGGAGAGCGCCGTCCATGGCGCAGTGGCAGGAGACGAGGATTTTGTGCTCGACGAAGCGCACGTGAACGTCGTGGCAATCGGTGAGCTCGTGGTATTCCGCGCCCAGGCCGTTGATGAAGTCGCGGACGCGCACAGCCAGTTCCTTCATTTCCTCGCCGCCAGGAATGTGCGTGCCGAGCGGCTCAATGTGAATATTGATGTGCGCTCCGGCGGCCTGGCGCAGCAAATCCTGTTCTAGGGCGGTGGCCAGGCGATGGGCTTCGCGGAGGCTGGAATGCTCGTCCACTTCCAGATGCAGTTCGACGAAAAGCCGGCCGTCAATCTGATGGGCCGATAATTCGTGAACAGCCAGGCCGCGGCGCTGCGCCGTGGCGCGAATCATCTCGAGGAAATTTTCGCCCGTGCGCGCGCGCGGCTCCATGTGCACGATCACGTCAGAGGGGACAATTTCGCCGATGCGGCGCTCGAGACGATCGCTGGTGGCGTGGGCTTCCTCGAGGCTCGCTGTGCGCGGGACGCTGATGGTGACGTCAACAAAATAGCGCTGGCCCGCGCGGCGCAAGCGGACGCGATCGACTCCCAGAACACCTTCGACTTTCTGCGCGGCCGCGAGAATCCTGTCCTGCAATCCCTTGGGCGCCACGTCGAGCAAAGCTTCCAGCGTGCGCCGGCCCATGCGCGCGCCCACCCAGATGATCACTCCGGCGACGGCCAGCGCCGCGAGGGGGTCGGTGAAGCGCAGCCAGGGGATATTGAAACTCTGTCCCATCCACACGGCGATGACGCCGAAGAGAACGACGCTGGTGCTCCAAACGTCGGTCGAGAAATGCAGCGCGTCGGCTTCCAGTGCTTCACTGGGATATTGATGCGCCACGCGCGAAATGCGGCGAGCGCGCGTCCAGTCAATCCCGATCATGAGCGCGAGAAGGATGATGGCGAGAAGGCTGGGATATACGGGCGATTGTTTGAACAGCAAACGCTGGATCGCTTCCGAGATGATGTAAACCGCCGTCATAAGCAGCAGCGCGGTTTCGAGGAAAGCGGAGACGCTCTCGAATTTCGCGTGGCCGTAGGTGTGGTCCGCGTCGGCGGGCTTGTCTGAAATGCGCACGGAAAAATAAGTAAGGATGGCGGCAAGCAAGTCCAGGCTGGAATGCAACGCTTCGGAAAGAATTCCCAGGCTGCCGGTGCGGACAGTGAGAAATACTTTCAGCGACACCAGCACCACTGCAGCGCCAATTGACACCAGCGCGACGCGTTTTTTCTCCTGTACTGCTCGAGTGGATGCGTCCATGAAAGATTCCGCGTGATTATACGATGGCGGGCGTCGAAATCGTCCGTTTCGCCCCCAGCGTTTCCCGGTATAGTGGAAGATTCGTGATTCGTCTTCCTAGTTCATTGGCGCAATCGCAGGGAGCCCAGCAAGAATGAAGGAGGGGAGCGGACTGCCGCGGCAGCGAGCGCCGTGGTGGCGACGTCACTGGCTTGTGATTCTGATCGCCGTGGCGCTGTTCGCGCTCGCGGCAGACGCTCTATGGATCGAGCCGGAAAACATTCAGGTAACTCATTACCAGATTCAGGCGGGCGTGAAAAGTCCGCTGAAAATCGCGCAGTTGAGCGACCTGCACACGCGCGGCTTGGGGCGTCCCGAGCGCAAAATGCTCGCGATTCTGGCCCGCGAAAAACCCGACGTGATTTTGATTACCGGCGACTCGCTGGCCGATCCATTGGGAAATTATCAAGACTGCCGGAAAGTCTACCAGCAGCTTCACGCGCCGCTGGGTGTCTGGTTCGTGCACGGAAATTGGGAGGACATACGCCCAATAAGGCACGAGCGGCAATTCTATCGTGATGCCGGCATCAATCTGCTGGTCAACCAGAATCACGAATTGCGTCCTGATGCGTGGGTGGCGGGATTGGACGATCCGTATTCGGGCTTCCCAAACCTGAACGCAGCGCTGAAAGGCATTCCCAACGACACCTATACAATCTTAATGTTTCACTCGCCGGGGTATTTCGACCGGGTAGCGGGCCGCGTGAATCTGTGCCTGGCGGGCCATACGCACGGCGGGCAAGTGCGCATTCCCTTTGTGAGGCCGTTCTGGCTGCCATTAGGAAGCGGAAGATTTCTGGAGGGCTGGTACGAAGAGAAGGGTTCGCGAATGTACGTCAACCGCGGGATGGGAATGTCGAACATTCCGGTGCGTTTCCTTTGCCGCCCGGAAGTCACCTTCATCACCTTGGAGCCGTAACTTTCCTGTAACGCTACGGTAACTCCCCCTTACTTTACTCTTTTTTTGACTTACCACTTATGTAGAATCGGACAGCTTTTCTTGGGTGCCCCGATGATTAAAGTTTTTTTTCGGCATTTCGTTTTTACTTTGCTCGAAGCTGCGGCCGTTTGCGGCGTGCTGTGCATGGCACCGCAGGGGGTGAGGGCGCAAAGCGCCACGGCGCAAGACGCAACCACCGCGTGGAATGCGGTGACGCAAACCTCGTTTGATTCGGAGAAAACTGCCAGCGTCGAGGGCGTAACGATTGTGCATGATCGCATTCGCATAACACTCAAGGAAGGGTCGATCTCATTTTCAGGGCGAGCCGATGGAGTTGTTTTCGGAGCGGCCTTCAAAGGGCGCGGGACCATAGAGATTGCGCCGCCGAATGCGCTCGAAGCGCAGCAACTCGAACTCTTCACGAAGCAAAAGACGCTGAATATGGATTTTACGGAAGCGACCTTCAGCTTCACTGACGATACATTCGAACAAGTCGCCAAGCAGGTGAAATGGACGAACGGCGCGACCGCGGACCTTGAAAATCTTTACAACAATCGGCAACGCGCACGCGAAGACCTGGACGCGGAAATTGTGCCGCGCCTCTTCGAGGGCGTGCTCGACGGAGACCGCAGCCAGACGGCTTACTTCGCCGCGGACATGAAAACAAACAGCGAGGGATGGGTGCTGGCCCGCTACGATGCGTTGCAACCCGAGGAAATCAGCGTGGGCCGGTATGTGTCGCGGGGAAGTTATGCGCTGCTCTTCGACACGTGGATGAGTTTTCCCGCGGGGAACGTGAACGCGAGCCAGGCGTATGAGCAGCCCACCAGCAAAGATATTTTCGCGGTGCATGGGTATCAAATCGATGCCTCGGTCACAAGCGGCGCGGACCTCAGCGCGACCACAAAAGTAAATCTGGAATATCAGAAGGCCGGCGAACGCGTGCTGGTGTTCGAATTGAGTCCGAATCTTCGCGTCACCACGGTAAAGGACGAAAGCGGAGCTGCCCTGGCGTTTTTTCAACCACGCGATCCAAAAGACCACGTCCCAACCTATGGAGACTATGTCGTCGTGGTTCTGCCTGCCGCCACGCAGCAAGCAAAAACGGCAACGCTCACGTTCGAATATTCGGGCAAACACTTAATCCAAAAAGTGGGCAGCGGAAACTATTTCTGCCCCAGCTATGGATGGTATCCGGGCGTGTCCGATGACTTCGCGACCCGCTCTGATTTCGACATGACGTTCCACACGCCGAAGAAACTGACACTCGTCGCGACGGGAGACAAAGTCAGCGAAAACACATCGGGCGATTCGATCGTGACGCATTGGAAAAGCCCCGCGCCGCAGGCCGTTTCCGGCTTCGCCTACGGCGACTACAAACTTTACGACGAAAAAGTGGGCAACATCGACGTCCAGATTTACGCCAACCGGAGCCCGGATGACTTTCTCAGCAGCGTCCAAATGTTTCTGAATCCCACGTTGCCGGGCCAGAATTCAGAAAGGGGACCCGCCGTTGGAACTTTGGATCCCGCCGCGACGGTCAAAACAATGGGAATCGAAATCGGGAATAATCTGCGCGTATTCCAAAACTATTTTGGTCCCTTGCCGTTTCAGCGGCTGGCGGTAACCAATATCCCGTACAGTTACGGGCAGGGGTGGCCGATGCTGCTGTATCTCTCCGTGCTGTCGTTCTTGGACGAAACGCAGCGGCACGTGCTGGGCGTGGCAGATCAAATCGGCATCAGCGATTTCTTTCGAGCGCACGAGGTCTCGCATCAGTGGTGGGGGCACGAAATCGGATGGAAGAGCTACCACGACCAATGGCTTTCCGAAGGGTTCGCGCAATTTTCCGGCAATCTTTACGTGCAATTTCGCGACGGCGGTAAACAATATCGCGACCGGCTGAACAGAGACAGAGAAGATCTCTTCAGCCGCAATAATTTTGGGCATCGATATGAAGAACTTGGACCCGTTTGGATGGGCGAGCGATTGGCATCCTCGCAGGCACCCGCGGGATACAACACTGTCATTTACGAAAAGGGTGGCTATGTTCTGGAAATGCTGCGCGCGATGCTCTACGACCCTCGAAGCCAGTCTCCCGACGATTTATTCAAAGCATTGATGCAGGACTTCACAAAAAGTTTTACCGGCAAAGCGGCGTCGACCGAGGATTTCAAGGGCGTGGTCGAACGCCACATGGCCCCGTACATGGATATTGACCAGAACCATCGAATGGATTGGTTTTTCAACGAGTACGTCTACGGAACAGGAATCGCGCAATATCACCTGGACTACACTGTGAAGCCATCGCCCGACAACAAGTGGGAGATCGATGGCACGGTGACACAGTCGGGAGTGCCGACGGGCTGGAAAGACACACTCCCCGTCTATGTTCATGTAAAAGGCAAGTCAGGAGTTATCGGCTGGATGAAGATCGACAAGCCGACTACTTCGTTGCGAATCGCGCTTCCATTTCAACCTGATAAAGTCAGTTTGAATGACAACGGTGAAATCCTCGCGGAGATTAAATAGCGGGCAAGGGAAGGGCGCTATTGCTGGAGCGACGGAACGGGCAAGAGCGGCAGACGGCGCGGCTCACCATGAAATCCGCGAATGTCCACATCCTCCAGCAGCAATGACGGCGCAACGATGGAACTGGGAATCCCGCCCTGCACGGAGCCGAATGTGGCCAGCGCGGTGCCGCCGAGTCCTTGCTGCAAATTCTGCATAAAATTGAATACCGTGGAATCGTTGCCGATCCCGGCGATGGTGCGAAACGCGCGCAGGTCCAGCCCCTTGATGTGCGAGCCTCGAACGAGTTCCTCGTGGCCGTCGGAAACGTAAACGCGATAAACGAGAAGCGGCAACCGGTCGCCGCTCGCCATCCCGCCCGACAATCCGGAGATGATGTCCGCAAAGTCCTGCTGTGTTTGCGCCGCCAGCGCGGGATTATCCATGCGCTTGATTTCCAGACACCACTGCTGGCCGTTCGTCTTGCAAAGGCCGATAAACTTTGCCCGCAAATCGGCGGGACTGACCGTGTTCGTCGCCTGGAAAAACAGATTGCTGCTGGTGGGTTGAGGCGGCGAGAGCAAAGCGGAGCGCGCGTGACCATTGGACTCGAGAAAATCAGGGCCGGGACGCCGCGACATCAATAGGTTTTTCAGTATGCCATTTTCAACGACATTTACCTTCTGGGCGCGCACGCCTTCGTCGTCCACGTCGAAGGCGCCGAAAAGCGCGTGGCCCTGAAAATCTTTCGCCGATGGATCATCCGTCAGCGACACATTCAACGGCAGCACGCGCGTGCCCACGCGGCCAGACCATTCGCTGTGCCCGCCCATTTCCTCCAGCATTTGATCGAAGGCCGGAACGCTCGAAAGCGGCGGCCGCGCGCCGGAAAGTGAAGGTTCGAGGGCTTGCGCCAGGACGGAGCCGGCGGCCGGAGCGTCGAAAAGAACCGGTCCTTCATAATCCGAGACGTTCGGGGCGGCGCGAAGCGCTTCCAATTGCGTCGCGGTTTGCGCGAGGGCCATGCTGACGTTGCTTGGTTGCGGCAGCTCGGATGGCTGCGTGGCGTAACTCGAATAGAAATCGTGCAGCGGCATGCCGTCGGTCGCTTGCGTGTCCAGGCTCGCTTCGATTCCCGCGAGACTGTGCGAAATGCGAAGCTTGGCGCCCTCGCTCGTCAGAAGGTAATAGGTGGTGTAAATCAGATAGTAGTGGACGCGTGAGCCGTAGAGATCCGGAAAACTTCGCAGCGACTTGGAAGCGTCGCGCGCTTCATTTTCCCAGTTGCGCGAAGTCCAGTCCGAATTCATCAGCGGACGCACATCCACAACCGGCTGGCTAATTTTTGAAAAATCCGGAATCTCCGGCGGCCGCGCCAGGCTGTTCAGAAATGCTTTCTTGTTGGAATACTGCACAAGCGCTTCCTTGTAAGCCTGATCGGTGGCGAGCCAAAGGTCCTGCCGGAAGGATTTATAGTCGCGATCAATTCCCACCTGGCCCGTGGAGCCGAGAAAGCCCTGGAAGCCATTCTGAGTGACAAAATTGGAGCTATCGAGCTGATTGTCGCCCACGCGAAGTCCCACGGCCATCAGGCGGTTGCGGGTGTGCGTGCTGGAGATCAGCGTTCCGAAGGAGGCGGTGATGCTGCGAATGTCCACATCCACAACGCGGTACTCGATATAAAACGGTTTCAACTGGCCGGGCAATTGCAAGCGTGCCACGTTGCGCGCCATTTCGTCCTGCATGGCTTGGAGCGTGTGGTCGTTGTCGTTCTGCGCGCGAGCCGGAAGCGCGGCGAATAAAATCAGGGCCACGGTTGCAGCGATTAAGCTGAGCGAGAAGCGCCCGATGCGCTCGGTGGGCCAATTGTGAACGGCGGGCCGCTGTGTCATTGTCCCGGTTCCTTCGAGAGCGGGTCATGCGCCGGCGGAGGCAGGATCGGCGGCGTGTCCGTGGAGGATTCCTTCTTCGACACTTCCATTTCCGAAATCAAAATTTCCGGCGCGACCGCCGACACAGGAACTGAGCCCGATTCCGCGCCGCAATAGCCGTCAAACACTTCCGGCGTGTCGCCCGTGCCGATGATTTTCGTGATGGAGATCAGCGGCGTTCCCACGATGTTTACTCCGCGCACCAATTCGTCGGGACGGCCGTCGGGGAAAACTTTGTAAACGATCAGAGGCTGCACTTGAAAGGCTTGCGGCTGGGCGCGTCCCGTGAACGTGAAGCCTCCCGCGATATCGTCAATCAACAAGCCGAAAGGCTTGCCCTGTTTGCGAATTTCCTCGATGAAGCGCCGCCGCAGCGCCGCGTTCGTCATCGTCTTGCTGCTTTCCACGATCGTATTGCCCATGCGCGCGATGGGCTGGAAGCCGAGCTGCCGGCGCCCGTGGCCGTTCGAGTGAGGAAAATTGACAAGCGGGGAGCGGCTCATCAGGAAATTTTTCAAAACGCCGTGGTCAACGAGCGTCACGTTCTGCGCCGGCACGCCTTCATCGTCGAAGGGATAATAGCCGAGCAGCACCTGGCCATTCACATCCTTCGTCGTGGGATCATCGCGAACCGTGATGAAATTGGGCAGGATCGGCTGGTCGACTTTACTCGTGAACGTCTGCCCTTCGCTCGCCTCTTTCTGGCGAAAACCTTCCAGGCGATGTCCAAGCACTTCGTGAAAAAAAACCGCTGCAGCGCGGCCTGTCAAGAGCGTGGGCCCGGCGAACGGCTCGACCAGCGGGGCCTTTTGCAACGCGGCAATCTGGCGGCTCAAAATGCGGATCTGATCCATGACCGCCGCTTCGCTCGGCGTCTTCGACGGGTCCACCCAGTCGAAATTCGCGTAGCGTTCCAGGTCCATGCCGTCAGGCGCTTTGCCTTGCACGAATAATTCCAGGCGGTAGCGAATCTGCCCGAAGGCCAATTTGGAGCCTTCGCTATTCACGAAATATTGATTGTCCGCGCCGGCGGTGAACGTGACGATGGAATTCAGCACCGCGGGCGACGCGCTGAATGCCGCCGTATATTTGCGGACTTTTTCCTCCCACGGCTTGCGGTCCACGTGAAACGAAACCGCCGAGCCGATGGAAACGTGCGGAGTTTCATGGGAAAAATCCGGCGCGCGCTGTTCCGCCGACTGCGCCTGCACTTCCTTGCTGGTTTGAACGGCGATGAACGCCTGCACAGCGGCGCGATATTGACGGTCCGTCTCACGCCAGATTTCGCGGCGCAGCACGGGAATGTCGTCATCAAGCGTCGCCTGCGTGCCGGGGCTGGTCCAGGCCGGCTCGCGGCCTTCAATCTTGTGCGTGTTGTCCAGGCTATAGTCGCCGATGCGTGTCTGCACTTCCAGCCAGCGAGTGCGCGCGTCGCTGGAAGAAAGCAGCGCGCCATTCGAGCCCGAGACGTTCACATTTTCGTCGTCGGTGACGGTGTAAGCCACAAAGTATGTGGGAGGATCCGCTTTGCTATAAGCAGTGACTGTGCGTTGGAGCTCCTGCTGCATCGCTTGCAGCACGGGCGGTGCGCTGGACGCGTGGGAAGAAGACGATTGTCCCGTGCCCGCCAGGCATATTCCGGCCAAACAAATTCCGGCCAAGCATACGCTGGCCGCTGGAAGCGCGGCGGAGACAGCCCTGAATCGAAATGCGTTACGGAGACGAATCATTCGAGAGTTAAGATTCAACAGTGTAAGACAGGTCCATTCAATTCCCAAATAAATCGCCGCTGCGAGACCCCTGAAGAGTTACGGCCAAGAGCTTAGATGCACGAAAAGCCACAGGCGAGTACAACGCGCGCAAAATATTTCTTTCGGCGCATGGACAGCACTATGCGAAGCCTTACCGGACGGCCGCTAAGGTTTCGGCACCGGGGCCGGTGACGCCGCCGGTTTGACGAATAAAGACGAGTCCAGAGCCGGGTTAACGTGGATATCCTGGAGCGTGTCGTCCGTGAATTTCGCGCCATTGCGAAACGTCACGCTCTGATAAGGGAACTGGCGTCCTTCGACTGAGCGAAAGTCGCTCCAGCGCTGGTCTGAATCCTCGGTGCCGGATTTATACTTCGCCTCAACCAGCAGATGCGTTGTGGAGTCGAAATAGAGCTTGATAACGCCGAAGGAAGCGAGCCAGTTCACAGCATCCGCTTTCTTGCCGTCTACTTCCTCTTCGCCCAGATATTGCGCCTGAACTTTTCCGGCCATGACCTGCTGGTAGAATCCCCATCCGCCGAACAGACTGATGCCGCGCTGGAATTCGCCGAATGCCTCCGCCGGAACTTCCTGCGTTCCTTGCGGGCTCTGCCTCCATGCAGACTTGCCATCGGAAACCTGATGAATGTCGCCCATGGGAGTGGTCACCGTGGCGTGAACCTTATCCGGATATGAGACCTGCCATTTCACGGTGATGGCCAAGGCTCCTTGCGGCGCATAGATATTGCCCTTTTCCGTGAATTCCAAGCTCGACACGCTGCGAAGAGCGTCGCCACCCGCTGCCTGGGCCGCGGCTAAAACAACGTCGTGTCCCTTGGCGAGCGATTCGGGAGTGGCCGCCGGAGCCGCCGCTTTCGGCTGGCGCAAATCGGGACTCAGCAGATTCAGGTCGCCGTAGGGAATTTCTTCCCATTGCGCATTCGGAAAATCAGCCTTCAGCGCGGGAAGAAACTGGCTGGCGTTGCCGACGAGAACCACGTCAAGATCGCTCGCGTTGAAATATTGCTTAGCCATATCGTTGACGTTCGCGTCCGTCACGCCCAAGATTTTCTGCTGGTACGTGTCGTTGTAATCCTCGGGCAAGCCATATTCCGCCACGGCGAGAATGCGCCCCGCCACTTGCGCGGCCGTTTCCGACTGGATGGGATAAACGCCGGAAAGATAATCCTGCGCGAACTTCAATTCCTCGGGCTTCGCGTCGCCGGTGGACATCTGCTGGATCAAGTCGACGACGAGCTTTGTGGCCTCCGCCGTGGCTTCGGTGCGCGTGAACGTGTTCGCAACGAAATCGCCCGCGAAGCGATTCGCATCGAAGGAAGAACTGGCGCCGTAGGTCAGGCCCTTCTTGATGCGAACTTCCGTATTCAACCGGCTGTTATAGCCGCCGCCGAAAATGCGGTTGGCCACCAACAGAGGAATGTAATCCGGATTATTTCTGCGAATGCCCAGTTTGCCCGCGCGAATCTGCGTCTGCACCGCGTCCGGTTTGTCGATGACGATGAAGTGCAGACCAGTGGTTGGCGTTGGCGCGGCGGCTTCTTCCTGCGGGATTTCCTTTTTCTCCCACGAGCCGAAATATTTTCCCGCCAGCGCAAATGCCTGCTCCGGCGTGACGTCGCCCGAAAAAGCGACCAGCGCTTCATTGGGAGCGTAATCGGCGTCGTGGAACTTCATCAAGTCGTCGCGCGTGATTTTGGCAACTGTTTCCGGCGTGCCATCGCCCGGCAACCCATACGGCGAGGCCCCGTAAACCTTGCGATCGAAAACCGCGGACGCGAGGAAGCTGGGGTCGCTGTAATTCACACGCAGGCTGGAAAGGGTTTGCTGGCGTTGGCGCGCGAGTTCCTCTTGCGCGAACGCGGGATGGAGAACAGCATCCGATAAAAGGTCCATGCCCAGGTCCAAATCGCGCGATACGACCGTGAGTGATACACCCGTGGCATCGTCGCCCGCGCCGGCATTGAGGTGGCCGCCGACGAAGTCAATCGCTTCCGCGAATTGCTGCGCCGAGCGCTTCGCGGTCCCTTGCGTCAGCATTCCCGCAGTCATTGCCGCGATTCCCGGCATTCCCGTGGGATCATGAATTGCGCCCGCGGACATCAATACCAGGCGAACCGCAACGGCGGGCTCACGGTGATCCGACACAACAAAAACGCGCAGGCCATTTGGAAGCGTTCGCGTGGCCGCGTGCGGAAAATGAAATACACGCGTCGGTTGGCCCGCGGGCATTTGCGATGTTAGTTTCACTCCGGGGGGAACAACGCCCGTGCCGTGTTGATTTTCCTGCGTGGCGGATTGTTGCGCCGCCTGGGTTTGCGTTTGCGTTGGAGTCTGCGCCTGCGCCGCTGCTGCCAGGCCGAAAAACAAAATTGTCGCCGCCGAAAATGCGCGTACGTTGAAATTCATCCCTTTCACCTTTCTAAAATCGCGGCGGCTCATTGCTTGCTCCCTTCGGCCGGCTTGTCTTTCTTTTCGGGAAGATAAAAGAGCAGCGTTTCGTGCTGTGGGACAAAATACTCGTCGGCGGCATGCTGAATCGCGGCGGCAGTGACCGCTTCGTATCGGGCGAGTCCCGTATTGACCAGATTTGGATTCTTGCCGATGACGGCTGCTTCGCCGACGGCGTCCGCTTTTTCCTGATCGGTTTCGCGCCCCAGAATGAACGCGGAAATCTGCTGGTTCTTCGCTTTCTCGAGCTGGCTGGAGGAGACGGGTTGTGTCTTCACTTCCGCGAGCACCGTGTCGAGAGCTTTCTCGCCTTCTTCGGCTGTGTGGCCGGGATCCATGACGGCCAATACCCAGAACAGATTGGGGTCCTCGGTAAAATTGCCGAATCCCACGGATTGCAGCGCGATGCGGTCCTTATACACGAGCGCCTGATACAGCAGGCTGCTCTCCCCACCGGCAAGAATATTCGAAGCCAGATTCAAGGGATAGGAATCGGGCGTGAACTGCGCGGGCATCTTGAATCCTTCGATCACCGCGGGAAGCGGCACGCCGGGATACGATTTTGTCACACTGCGCTTTTCGGCTTGTGGCGGCTCTTTAATGCTGACTCGTGGAATCGGCTGCGGCGAGCGGGGAATGCCGGCAAAATATTTTTCGGCCCAGGCAAGCGCTTCCGCCGGAGCGAAATCGCCGACAATCACCAGAGTCGCGTTGTTGGGACGATAGTAAGTATCATGAAACGCGCGTACGTCCTCGACTGTGGCGTTGTCGAGGTCCGCAATGCTGCCGATGGTGGTGTGATGGTACGGGTGAACGGTGAATGCGGCAGCGTACAGATCCTCTTGCGCGCGCCCGTACGGTGAATTATCCACGCGCAAACGGCGCTCTTCTTTCACCACTTCGCGCTCCGACTTGAAATTCGCGTCGTTCACATTCAGGCTGCCCATGCGATCGGCTTCGAGCCATAGAACGCGGTCGAGGTAGTTGCTCGGAAATGTTTCCCAGAAAACCGTCACGTCGTCGTTCGTGTAAGCGTTGTCGAAACCGCCTATGGCTTCGACGATCCGCGAGTGCTCGTCAGCTCCCACGTGGGCCGAGCCCTTGAACATCAGGTGTTCGAACAGGTGAGCAAAGCCAGTTTTGCCGGGCTTTTCGTCCTTCGAGCCCACGTGATACCAGACTTGCAAATTGACCACGGGCACGTGGTGATCCTGCACCATCTCGATGGTCAGCCCGTTCGGCAATGTGTGCGTCTGAATGACGAGTTGGGGCGGGCGCACAGCTCCATTTTCAACAACCGCTCGGCGCGCATGGGCCGGAGGCGCGGGTTTTTTTTGTGCCGCTGCCTGGAAAGCAAGCGCCAAGACGCAAATCACGGACAAGAGCACAGCCTTCATGCGCCGAATTCGTTTCATTATTAGAATCTCCCTTGTGGATATGGGACTGGTCCGGGACACCCGCCCGGACATACCGCGAATGATGGCCCATATGGTAAGTGGCGCTCGATGTGATGTCAAACTCAGCCGCCAAGATGCACGGAATTTGACGCCTGTGAGTGGTGGACGAAATCGGGTTATTTTTGAGCTGCCGGCGGCGTCGGAGCGATATTCAGGATCGGCTTCAGGAAGCTGGCGAACTCCATCGGGAAAATGAATTTTGTGGCTGGACCATTGCCGAGACTTTTCAGCGTTTCCAGATATTGCAGGCCCATGGTGTTCGCGTCGAGGGTTCGCGCGATTTGAAAGACTTTATCGAGCGCGAGGGCATAGCCTTCCGCGCGCAGGATCGCGGATTGCTTGTCGCCTTCGGCGCGCAGCACCGTCGCTTGCCTTTCGCCGTCGGCAATCGTGATTTTTGCCTGGCGGTCGCCTTCGGCGGATGTGACCATCGCGCGGCGGCTGCGCTCGGCGCTCATTTGCTTGGTCATGGCGTCCTGCACGTCCTTGGGCGGCTCGATTTCGCGAATTTCCACGGACGTAATTTTGCCGCCCCAGCGCGAAGTAACTTCATCCAACTTTCCACGAAGCACGTTGTTGATTTCCTCGCGCTTGGCCAACACATCGTCCAGAATCAAATCGCCGACGACGGCGCGCAGGGTCGTCATCGCAATTCCGCGCGTGGCGCCGCCGAAATCCTGCACCTGTACCACGCTCTGTGTGGGGTCGCTCACTTTCCAGTACACGAGGAAGTCGATGGAGATCGAGGCGTTGTCTTTGGTGATGCAGGTCTGGCGCGGCACCTCCAGGTATCGCTCGCGCAAGTCCACCCAGATCGCTTTGTCGAGGATGGGAATCAGGAAAATGATCCCCGGCCCTTTCTGGCCGATGCACCGGCCGAATCGGAAGACCACCAGGCGCTCGTATTCCTTGACGATCTTGATCATGTCCGTGATGAATTTCAGCGCGACCAACAAAATCACGACCACGATAATCAGAACGATCCAGCCGGTCATGCGAGCCTCCTGAATTTTTGGAACCGCGAAACCTATGCAAGCTTGCGAACGCGCAACGTCAATCCCTGAATTTCGAGCACGGAAATTTTATCTCCGCGAGCGATGGGCGCGGGGTCCGCGTTCGCGTCCCAGTCCTCGCCATTCACAAGCACCACGCCCTTGGGCGTCAAGTCCGTTTTCGCCACGCCCACGCTGCCAATCACTCGCTGCACGCCCGTCAGCGCCGGCGCATGACGCCCTTTGAGCGCCACGCGCACGACGAAAACCAGCATCACCACCCACAGCAATGCGGCAATTCCAATCGCCCAGGGCGATATCGCGTAGCCTGCGGCCCTCGGGAACAGAAAAAGCGAGCCAAAAATAAAAGCGATCAATCCCGCGGCGGTCAGCAGTCCATGCGAGGTGATTTTCAGCTCGAGGCCCAGCAGCGACATGCCGACGATTAGAAGCAGGAGTCCCGCGAAATGCACGGGAAGATTGGTGAGCCCGAAGAGCGCGAGCAGCACCGCGACAGCTCCCAGCGAGCCGGTGACGAAACCATGCGGTGCGAAAAGCTCCACCACGATGGCGAGAATGCCCAAGAGGAGCAGCAAATACGCGACGGTCGGGTCCGCCAGCGTGCTCAAGACTTCTTCGCTCCAATTCAAGTTAACGGCCACTCGCGTTGCGTCGGCGAGAGCAAGAGTCACGTCGCCATTCGCCGTGTGTACCACGCGGCCAGTGAGCTGGCGCAGCAAATCAGGCACGTCATTCGCGGTGAGATCAACCACGCCCTGCTGCAGGGCTTCCGGCTCAGGCAACGAAACGCTTTCGCGCACGGATTTCTCCGCCCAATCCGCATTGCGATGCCGCGCGGCGGCGATCGAGCGCGCGTACGCGGCCGCGTCGTTCACAATTTTCTCGGAGACAATGCCACCCGACAGAAGAATGGGATGCGCCGCGCCGATGTTCGTGCCGGGCGCCATTGCGGCGACGTCGGCGGCAAGCACAATGAAGCAGCCCGCCGAAGCGGCGCGAGCCCCGCGCGGCGCGACAAAAACAATCACCGGGAGGCGCGCGTTCATTTCCGCCTGCACGATTTTGCGCATCGCCGAATCGAGGCCGCCGGGGGTATCAAGTTGCAAAATTAATGCTGACGCATGGCGTGATTCCGCCTCGGTGATGCCGCGCGAAATATATTCGGTGCTGATGGCATTGATCGGCCCGGCATATGTGAGCACGACGACGTCGCTCGCGCGCGCGGAAGAAGACAGCGCGAGGCAGAGAAAAATCCCCAGCAGCCCTGTGCGCATGACTATCCGTTTCATTGGCGTTAAGTAGCGGGATGATATCACAGCGAATCAGGGGGACAAGCGCCGCTCCGGCCAGGCCGGCCCCGGGATTCTCCGGAACATTTTTTGACCTACCTGCGTATCTATGGTCGCAAGCGGCTTAGACACTGCACGCGACTTGCTTGCAAATGACGTCGAGCGCGGCCACATCCAGCCCGCGTAACGAGAGGAGAAGCAAAATGCCCGAAAATGTGATTGGACTTGCAGCCGTGGTGTTGGCGCTCGGATTCCCGATCGCCGTCGTCTGGGCCTGGGCGTGGCAGCGGGGACGCAAGTTCCGCAGCGACGAGCGGCTCGCGGCCATTTCGCGCGGAGTCACTGTGCCATTCGAGTCGGATCTGCCGCCTTCGGCCGTGTCGCGCCGCTCGGGAATTCTGCTGATCGCCGCGGCAATTGGCTATTCGTTGACGTTCCTGATGCTCTCGCGCTGGGAGCCGGACGCTGCGGAAGCGGCTGTCCTCGGGATTATTCCGTTCGTGATCGGCGTGGGATTCTTCGTTGACGCGTACCTGGTTCGCCGCGAAATCCGCGCTTAAGAAGGCCGCAGCGCGCGCTGGCAACCGCTGGCGCGCGTCCGACTAGACGCGGCACCGTTTCCGAGTTCGCGCGCGACACTTACGTAGCACGGCTTCTCAAAAATTAAGCAGCAGCGTGCTGGCCCTAGATGGCGAACGGCCAGCATATGTCGTTCATAAGCTGGGCTGTACTTCGACCTCCCATACTCCCACCGTTCTTCCATCGCCCGTTGCCTGAATTCATCCTCATCCTACACGATACCTCCCTCTCAATCGTCGATACTAGTGACGCGACAATGAGCGAAACGGAAGGCGAGAGTTCCTCGGCAACGAGGGCGGCAATCGAGCGCACATACCGCGAGCGCGGTCGTGGGTTTCTCTCGTGGGCGAGGCATCACGCGCCCGACCCTGCGACGGCTGAGGACATCCTGCAAGATGCCTTCATCCGCGCTCTTGCCAACGCGAACGTCCTCTCTCCGGTTGAGGACATTGCGGCATGGATCTTTACTGCCATGCGCAACCGCCTCATCGATCTGTGGAGGGGCGAGGGCGCAAGGCGGAGAGCGGGAGCGACGGAGCTTTCCGAGAATGTCCTTGAAAAGGTGGCCGCAGAGGCGGGAATCGATCCGCGCGGTCAGATCCTGCGGAACGAAATGCTCGCCGCTCTCGAAGTGGCTATCGATGCCCTGCCCGTGGCGCAGCGCGAAGTCATTCGCGCCCAGGCTCTCGGCGGCGTTGCCTTTAAGGAGCTCGCCGAGACGACGGGCGTGTCGATTGACACGCTGATGGCAAGGAAGCGTTATGCCATCCGCAAGCTCGCCGCGGCCCTCAAGTATTGGATGGACGATTGAGTTCGAAATAGGAGGAACAAAAATGCCAAATCAGGAAGAGAGCTATCATCGTCACAAGAAATGGTGCGAGTATTCCCGCGGGGCAAAGATCGGGGCAATGGCTGCGGCGGCGCTCGTTTTCGTTCCCGCGCTCCTTGCCCTGTTCGGCGGTGTAACCATGTGGCTGTGGAACTGGCTGATGCCGGCGATCTTCAACCTTCCCGCCATCGGATTTTGGCAGGCGGTAGGCATCCTTATCCTCGCGCAGCTTCTGTTCAAGGGAGGGCACGTCCGAAGGGCGGGAAGTTCGAGCTGGAAAAAGGCGAAGATCCGGGCGCAGATGAGCGCGGAGGTGCCGCCCTCGGCACAAAGCGTTCCGGGCAAGGAGGCGCAGGCGGAGTAGCCACTGCGTCTCGATTCGACCCTGCCAGGCCAGACACTCTCCTGATCGAATGCTGGAAATGTTAACCGGGGAGTTTTATGCCGCAGTAGCCGCAATTCGTCCACGTCCGCTCGACGCTCTTGCCGCATTGCGGGCAATATGGCCGCAGGGCGTTTCCGCAGGTAGGGCAAAACGTGAATTTCGACGGCACGGCATTGTGGCAAGTAGGACAATTAACTGGCAGCGCGTCGCGCAGAATGAAATAGATAATGACGCCGATGAAATCGGGCACGAAGATCGCCAGAAGCGCCCACATCACGTAACGCATACCGCGGCGCTTCGCGTCGCCGTAGATGTAGCCGTAGAGCGGGATGATCAGGAAGAAAACCAATGGCAAAAGAAAAATAAAGCAAAGCTGGCCGGGGCGCGGCCACTGGGATGTGTCACTCCCGATGGGAACAACAAAATAAAGAGTGATCATCAGGCCAAGATAGCCGATTAGCGCGACAATCCACGCAGCGCGCGGAACCACGCCGAGTTCTCTGCGGAAGCTCATGCCATTCTCCTTTCGCGGTCACGGCGCTGGGCCAGCAGAATCGCCGCAGCAGCGCCTGCGATCCAGCACAATGCCGTGAACACGGCGAAATTCTTCCAGCCCTGCTCGAAACCAAGCCCCAGCAGGCTGAGCCATCCGTGGCCGAGCAGTTGCGCGACAGGCCAACTGAGAGCGACAAAAATCCACGAAAATATAATGACCAGGGCCATCACCTTGCGCTCGGAGCGGCGCTCGAGTTCTTCAGTGAGCCGCATCTGCGCGCGCGCAATCGTTCGCGCCACTAGCTCCGCCGGAGCTTGCGGAGTCGACATGCGGCGCAGCCCGGCTCCAATCGCCTGCCAGGAAGAAAGCTCGGCGGCGCAATCCGCACAAGTTCGCAGATGCGCCGAGACGCGCCGGTCTTCTTCCGCGTTCAGCGCGCCGGTCGCCGCCAACGAAAGCAGTTCGCGAATTTCGTCGTGTTCGCTCATTTTGCCGCTCATTCCCTGAATTTCTTCATCGCGTAATTCTTCATTGCCACTCCGTTTTCGGGAACCGCGTTTCGAGTCCGCGGCGGAGATTTTCAAGTCCGCGGCGCAAGCGGCTTTTCACCGTCGAGAGCGGTGCGTTCAGCACTTCGGCAATTTCCTCGAGCTTCATTTCCTCTTCGAAGCGCAGCGCCAGCACTTCGCGATACATCACGGGCAAAGTATCCATTGCTTCGGCAAGCTGCTGCGTGCGTTCGCGCGCAATCACCACGTCGAGCGCCGGCGGCTCGGAGGCGCGCAGCGAAGCAGGAGTCGCCGCCAGATGTTTTTCTTCATGCTCTTCGAGGCTTTCCGGACGCAGGCGCCGCAAATGATCAATCGCCAGATTGCGCGCCAAAGTGAAAAGCCACGCCTCGAAATTTCTATGCGGATCGAAACGCGCGATTTGTCCCGCCACGCGCAACCAGGTTTGTTGAAACAGGTCCTCGGCTTCGGCGGGCTGGCGCACCAGGCGCAGCAAATAGCGATACAGACGGTGCTGGTAGCGCGTCACCAGCTCCGCAAGCGCGTCCAGGTCTCCGCGTCGAAGCCTGGCGACTTCGGCTTCGAGACCCACCAGCACCTCCATCGAAATGGCAGCGTGACCCATCATACATTCCAATATACGAACGAGGTGTGCAAAAGGACGCATGGCGTTCCCATCGCTCGCAGAGCACGCGCGCGGAACTTCGAGTAGCATAAGGGAGGCATGAGAAAAACCTGAACATGGCAATCGCGCACACGCAGGCTGAAACAGTCAGCGCTGGCGGCGCGCAAATCGATATCGCGCCGAATCCGGCTTTCATTGATGAAGATGTCTCGATACGCATCAGCGGCGTCTCTGCGGGCGCTCGCATAACGTTGCGCGCGGAAGTCGAGGATGACGCAGCGCGTACCTGGGAAGCGCACGCCGACTACAGTGCCGACGCCACCGGTTCCGTCAACGTCGCAAGCCACAAATCGCTCGGCGGCACTTACCGCGGCTGCGACGCGATGGGCCTTTTCTGGTCCATGAAGCTCGCATCCGCTGCGCATGGCGGACGCACGACCTTTCGTAAAGACAATCCTGCGCCGGATGCCGTCACGCTGACGGCGGCAATCGCCGGCCAAACAATCGCAATATGCAAACTCGAAAGGCGCTGGCTCGCCCCCGGCACGCAAATTCGCGAGGCCGATGAAGACGGGCTTGCCGCTCGACTCTTTATTCCGCCCGGCCGCGAGCCGCGCCCTGTAGTGATTGTTCTCGGGGGCTCGGGCGGCGGATACGACCTCGACAAAGCCGCGCTGCTCGCGCGGCACGGATTCGCGACGCTGACGCTTGCCTACTTTGGCGAGCCAGGGCTCCCGCGGTGGCTGCATCGCGTACCTCTTGAATATTTCGCGCACGCGATCGGCTGGCTTGGCCGACAGCCGGAGGTTGACGCGCGCCGCATTGGTGTGCTGGGAATTTCCCGCGGCGCGGAACTCGCGCTCTTGGTCAGTTCAACGTCCCCAGAGATACGCGCCGTCGTCGCATATGCGCCCAGCGCCGTGGCGTGGGGTTCGGGCGGGCGCGACAAAGCCACCGGTGAAATCATTCCGTGCTGGACGCGAGGCGGCGAAGCTGTACCGTTTGCGCCGCTGCCACTCCGCGGATTTATGGCGCGTTCCGCGGTGCCAGTGGGACTGCTGCGCCGGCCCGTCAAATTTTGCAACCTGTTTCGCGCCGCCCTGCGCAAACGCGACGCAATCCAAGCCGCGCAAATTCCCGTCGAGCGCACGCGCGGTCCGATTCTGCTCATTTCCGGAGGGGAAGATCACGTTTGGCCCGCGTCGCGCATGGCGGAAATGATCTGCGCTCGCCTGCGCGCGGGAAACCTCGCGCACTCCGTCGAACATTTGCATTATCCGGAAGCGGGGCACGAGCTGCGCTATCCGTTTCTGCCCACCACCGCGCGAACCACCCGGCCAGCCGGATTGAAATTCCCGATTTCTTTCGGCGGCACTGCCGAGGCCGACGCCGAAGCTCAGAAAGATGCCTGGAGGCGCGCGCTCGCCTTCTTTCGCAATTCCTTGTGAGTCCGTCGACGCTGGGTTTTTACGGGAAAATTGTGAAACGCGGTGAAATCTCTTCTGTGTGCTAAAATGACGGCCAGTGAGAGCAATCCTCAAGGAACTTTTGCAGCTTCAGGAAGTCGATACGCGTTTGAATGGTGTTCGCGCGCGGCTCGCCGTATTCCCGCGACGTTTGGCCGAAGTGAACGCGAGGCTCGCCGCCGGAAAAGCCCAACTCGAAAAGAGCAAGGAGTCGCACTCAACCGCGCTCAAGGACCGCAAGAAGTACGAGCTGGACGTCGAGCAGTGGAAAGAGAAGGCGCGGAAATACAAGGACCAGGCCTATCAGGTAAAAACCAATGAGGCCTTCAAGGCGCTGCAACATGAGGCCGAAATGGCCGAGGCGGAAATAGCGAAATCGGAGGACCGCTTGCTCGAAGAGATGATGTCGAGCGAGCAATACGACCGGCAAGTGAAAGCAGCGGAGAAAAGTTTTAAGCAAGTTGAAGACGAGGCGCGCGCGGAACGCGCTGAAATCGAAGCCGAAAAAACCGTGGCGGAAAAGGAACTCGCGGGCCTGGAGGCCGAACGCGCCAAAGCGGTTGCGGTGATTCCCGAGGATCTCGTCGACCACTACCAACGCATCGCCAGGAAACATGGCGGCGTGGCGGTTGCCGCCATTCGCGGAGAGGCTTGCGGCGCGTGCGGCGCGCACATTCGCCCCCATGTCTTTCAGGAATTAAGCCGCGAGGACAATCCTGAGCTTTATCATTGCGAACTTTGTACCCGCATCCTGTATTACATCGAGCCGACCCCCGCTGCCGAAACGGCGCAGGCCGCCGCGCATACCAGTGAAAATTAGCCGCTTCGCAGCAAGCTCGCGCCCGCATAAATTGTTTCCCCCTTATCAACAGTGGCGCGATAGCCTTCTCGTAAATCCGTTGAATCGATCGCATCAATGACCAAACGCACAACGAAAGCGCCACCACCCTCGAGCGCGAGGTTGTTCGAGGAATCGCATGCGGCGACTCCCGCCGGCGTGCACGTCGCAAACATCGACGGTGCTTCGCGCGGAAATCCCGGGCCCGCCGCTTACGCGGTCGTTTTTCGCGCGCCGGACGGCTCGAAGCTCTGCGAATTCGCCAAAACAATTGGCCGCGAGACGAACAACGTCGCCGAATATTACGGGTTGATCGCCGCACTCGACTACGCCGCCAGCCACGGCATACGCGCGCTCCGTATCCGCAGCGATTCCGAGTTGCTTGTGCGCCAGATGCAGGGCCGCTACAAGGTGAAAAATGCCGCGCTCAAGCCGCTGCACGAACGCGCGAAAAAATTGGCGCGAGTGCTGGATTACTTCGTCATCGAGCACGTGATGCGCGAACAAAATAGCGACGCCGATGCGCTCGGGAATCTTGCGCTCGATCGCGGCGGAAGCGTCGGCAATTCGTCCCCTTCCGGCGCATCGCTGGGCGCGGCGGCTCGCACGGCCACTCCCGCCGTCGCTCGGACTCCGGAGAACTCCGCCGTGACGCGAACCGTTCGCGCCACGTATAAAGATGGAATGTTCATTCCGGCCGAAAAAATTGAGCTCCCAGACGGTGCCACATTGGAACTGAAATTTCGCATCCCCAAGAAACCATGACATTTAACCGATCTGATACACTTTCCTGACAAACACGATTAGTACTGACGATGGATTGCGCCGTGCTCCTTCGCGATGCTAGTGTTCTGCATCCTCGAGGAGCAAAGCGATCTGTGACGTCACTGCTTGATAAGCTGCCGACCATACTCATCCTCGCCGTACTGGTGGCGATTTTCGTCTCCCTGCGCAAACACTCGCCATCGGAACGCACAAAATTATGGATTTTTGCCTGGGCGCTGATATTTGTGCATTTCTTCGTGCAGATTTTCGAGACGCACACCGGAATGCTCGAAAATATCTTCGAATCCATCGATCTGGGTGCGCTTGAGCTTTCCGGCGTCCTGTTTCTCGTTTCGCTGGCGCGCTCGGCCGAGGACTACGCGCGCAGGAGTATTCTGCTCGCGATTCTCGTTCCAGCCGTCGCATTCCACGCTGCCACGATTACTTTTGGATGGCAGAATCGCTGGGCTCTCTGCGCTGCGCTCGGGATTTTCTTTTTCGGCATGGCGGGATTTGCTCTGTTCGCGCACGAAAAAGTGTCGCGATTCAATTTTATTTTGGCTGTGTCCCTGATCGGCGCAGGAAGCTGGGCTGAATCCGCGCAATGGCGCGGCGACCCCAATCCAGGCGTGATCATGATTCTCGCCCTCACCTTCGCGATCTCCGGGTTTTTGTTTTGGAAGCGATTTCCCAGGTATTCGCCCGGGGTCATCACGGTTACGGCGGGCTTCCTCTGCTGGGGAGCCGTATTTCCCGCCGGCGAGCTCACCGCTCATTTTCTTCCTCACCTGCACATAAGTCCTGAAATTTGGAATGTACCCAAATTCTTCGTCGCCTTTGGAATGATCCTTTCTGTCCTCGAAGAAAAATCGCTCATTGTGGAAGAGAGCAACGCGAGGGAACATGCGGAGAACGCACTATTGTTGCGCTTTTCCAAGATCACGTCGAGGCTCTTGAGCGGCTCGGACCCCGCCGGGCTCTGCGCCGAGATTGCCGGCGCCATCACCGAGACAGTCAGTTTCAGCCGCGCCGCGGTAATGCTGGCGCAGGAGGATGGTTCGCTCCTGGTGGCGGGCTCCAGCGGATTTTCGGAAATGGACCGGCAGGCCCTGCAGCGAATGGTCGCGGACTGGAGCCTGGGCCGAATGGGTGACCTTTGCGCGACAGGTGAACTCATCGGCAATAACTCCTTCCGCTTGCCGCCGTGCGTTCCGGCATTCGAGCATAGCGCACATCCGGAAGCCATCGTTCCTCTCGTATCTTCCCGCGGGACATGCCTGGGGTGGATCGCGCTTTCGTCATTGCGGAACTCTACGGAACCCAGCGCGCCTGAGATCATGAAGGTCGAAATGCTGGCCGCCGACCTGGCCGTCACGATTGAAAATACGCGCCTGCACCTTCAGCTCATGCGCACGGAAAAGCTCGCCGCACTGGGTCAGCTCGTCGCCGGCGTCGCCCACGAATTGAATAATCCGCTCACGGGCATTATCGGTTACGCGGAATTGCTCTCCGACGAGGTCACCGGCGAGGGCGCGACAAAGAAAGTGGTGAAACTCGGCAACGAAGCACGCCGCATGCAGCGCATTGTCAGCGGCTTATTGCGCTTCGCGCGCCAGAGTAACTCCACCGAGCGCGCCGCCGATTTCGAAACTTCCCTGCGCGACGCAATACAGCTTCGTGAATTTCATTTGCGGAAACTGAACATCGAAGTCCGCCCGGAAATCGAGCCATCCCTGCCGCCGCTCGCCATCAGCGAAGATGAGTTGAAGCAGATCCTGCTGAACCTGCTGAATAATTCCTGCGACGCTCTCGAGGAAAGCCGCGAGCGATTCATTCGCATTCACGCCAAAAAACGCGGCGGCCGTATCATTTTTGGGTTCGACGATTCCGGTCCCGGATTCCTCGACCTCAACCGCGCCTTCGATCCTTTTTACACGACAAAGGCTGTCGGGAAAGGCACCGGCCTCGGTCTCAGCATCTGCTACGGCATCATTCGCGAATGCGGCGGCGACATCCAGCTCGGCAACCGCCAGCCCTTCGGCGCCAGCGTCACACTCGAAGTTCCCGCCGCCACCGCTCGCGTGGTAGTCTCCGTGCAAAAGTAACCAGCTTTTCGCTCCGGCATTATTCCAAGAACCCCAGTAGGTTAAGGTCTCCTCAGGAGTCCGGTGGCCTGCCCAGCCGTATTGCCTAATCTGACTGAGGTTGTCTGTAGGGCGAAGAAAAACGGGGCTGATGGGGGAATCAGCCCCGCGAGGTTCATTATGTCGATTAGTTGTTCAGGATTTCGAGAGGTCACTCGAGGATTGGTGATTGGCCGTTTTAGACGCGTTCTTGACCTCCGTCGACGTCATCGTTGGCTTGAGTGTGTGAATCGCGCCGCCCAGGCTCATCTTGCTTGAGCCTGTACCATCGGGGCACCCTGACGAGGTCGATCCCTGAGGTATCGGCGGTGCCACGCCCGTCATATCCGACTGCAAGCAAACAAGAGAAATGCCCAGGTTGTGCGAGACGTGAATGGCGGCGATGCACTGGCCAAGGTTGCGGAATGGACCGCAGATCGTCGACAGGTCCGAACCCTGCGGGATCAAACCCTTGGACGCGAGGTTGGAGGTGAGCTTGCTGTCGAGGGTCGAATTGCGGCTCAGCACCGAAGTCGGTGAGTTGGAGCTGGCCGAATTGGCATTGTGCATTTTCATCGAGCCATTTCCGCTCATGGCGCTGCCCATGCCCATCGGTTCGTGCGAGCCTGCGGCCGCGGCACCCTGTGGATGGCTTTGCGGGCGGCCTTGCGCTGCCGCCGGCAAGGCGTCCAGGAATAGCACCATCGCCACGGTGACGACTCCTGCGATCAGTTGCTTTTTCATACATTCCTCCTTAGAAAGTAACCACTAGAAAATGACCGCCAGTTACATTCCCTTGCGAGCCTGATGCAAAACTTGTGACATGTTGATGCCAATCCCGAACGAAAACGTATTCAGATCGAAATGCACGCTGTGGCTATACCCGAGGCTGAAATCGACCAGCGGGCCAGCGCTCACATCGGCTCCAGCATTGAAGCCGTTGTCCGCGGCGAGGCTTGAGCTGCCCGTGGTCTGATTCGCCAGGTCGAACACGCGCCCATGTCCTCCTCCCCGGCCCAGCGCGTTGGCGCTGCCATTGACCAACCGGCTGGAAATTGTCTGGGTGCCCCAGGGTGCGATGTCGTAGGCCGACGCGGAAGCACCGAGCCACTGAAAAATCTCAAAGCCCGTTCCAGCCTGGAAATGGGCGACGTGGCCGTAGGACTCATAGGGACGATGAAAGGCGAAATCCTCCGGAGTGGAATTGCCCACGCCCGCTTCGGCAAAAGGCCGCCAACGGCCAAATCCATGGTCAATGTGATTCGTCCAATCGTAGGTAGCGTGCCCGGTGGAGAACCCGACGGAAGAATCGCCCGTCGGCGCCGTCCCAGTCAGCGTCGTTTTATAATTCAACACCGGACTAGGAAAGGCCAGGCGCAGTTGCAAGTATGCGTCGCCTACAC
>DASZCH010000143.1:0-4474 GCA_035943235.1 Candidatus Acidiferrales bacterium | reverse complement strand
TCTCCGTGGTACGCGAGGCGAAAATGACTTTCGAGGCCGGCCAGCTTAATTTCGGTAATCACGAGATCGGCCTGGCCCGAGACGCCGTAGGTGATGACGGGCCGCTTCACGCCAGGAAGAATCGCTTGCACGTTGGGCTCGTCGAGGCAAAGGATAACCGCGCCGTAAAATGGAACGCGATTCACGAATTCGAGAAACACGGATTGAATTTCGTCGAGCGAGTCGTACTGATCGAGATGCTCGCGATCGATGGTGGTGACGACGGCGACGACCGGAGCGAGCAGAAGAAAAGAGCGATCGCTTTCGTCCGCTTCCACGACCATGTAATCGCCCTGTCCGACGCGCGCATTCGTCCCCGCGGCATTCACGAGGCCACCGACGACGAATGTGGGGTCGAGTCCCGCGGCGGCAAGCACGGAGGCGACGAGAGATGTAGTCGTTGTTTTCCCGTGCGCTCCGGCGACGGCGATTCCGTATTTCAGGCGCATCAACTCCGCGAGCATTTCAGCGCGCGGGATCACCGGAATTTTCAGTTTGCGCGCTTCGACGATTTCCGGATTGTCCGGACGAATCGCCGACGATACGACGAGGACTTGCGCGCCGCGCACATGCTCCGCTTCGTGGCCGTCGAAGATTTTGCAGCCGAGGCCGCGCAATCGCTCGGTAGTCGACGAGGCCTTCATGTCCGAGCCGGAAACAGCGTAGCCGAGCGCGAGCAGAACTTCGGCGATGCCGCTCATGCCGCTGCCGCCGATGCCGATCAGATGTATGCGCTGAAAATTCCCGAATGGAATTGTCATACGCGAGCCACCTCTTCAATCATGTCCACGATATCCATGACGGCACGTGGACGCGCCAACGCGCGAGCGCGCTGTTCCATTTCCTGAATTCCTGCAGGCGTGCCGGTTGCGGAGGGCTGGTCCGCACCGGCAGGCAAATTGAGGAGCGAGAAAATCTCACTGGACAATCGCTGTGGCGTCAGTTCGTCCTGAGGAATCACGCGAGCGGCCCCGGCGTGTTCGAGGGCCTGCGCATTGCGGAGCTGGTGACTGTCTGTAGCGGCGCCGAAAGGGATAAAGATGGCGGCACGCCCCGCGGCGGCAATTTCAGCCACCGTGATGGCTCCTGACCGGCAAACGATCAGGTCGGCCTGCGCGAACCTGTCCGCCATGTTCCCGATAAAAGGACTGACCTCCGCGTTGAAATTAAAGCGCGCATACGCGTCTCGCACGGCATTATAGTCGCGTTCGCCGGTCTGATGCACCACGAAAAGCTGTTTTTTTTCCACGGCGAGTAGTTCGAGCGCGCCAATCATCGCGCGATTAATCGGCTGCGCGCCGCGGCTGCCTCCGGTGACGAGCAAAGTGAAGGGTGGATGGTGGTCGCGGTGCGGCGCACCAAAAAACTCGCTGCGAACCGGATTGCCCGTGACCTTCGCTTTCGCGCCAAATCGCTGCGCGGTCTCTTCAAAACCCGTGGCGATGCGCGTTGCCAGCCGCGCAAGAGAGCGATTCGTGAATCCCGGCTCGAGGTTCGGCTCGAAAAGCACCGTCGGAACACCGCTCAACGCCGCGAGGAACATCATGGGGCCGGAAGCGTATCCTCCGACGCCGAATGCCGCGGCGAAACGATGGCGGCGCAAGATTCCGGCCGAGTCCCAGAAACCCGCACCGAGCAGCGCCGCATTGCGCACGAATTTTATTCCGCGCATGCCTTTTAAGCCTGCGACGCGAATCGTTTCCAGCGGTAAACCCGCTTCGGGGACCAGCTTGGTTTCCAGTCCTTTTTCCGTGCCTACGATCACGACTTCCCTCTTTGGAAACTTCCCTGGCGCCGTCTCCGCGCGCCGCAACCATTCGCGCGCCACGGCAATCGCGGGAAAAACGTGCCCGCCCGTTCCGCCGCCTGCGATCAGCAGCGTGGCCGAAGGCGATTCACTTTCGCTCACAACGCTTCAGCGTGCTGGCTGATATTCAAGAGCACGCCGGTGGCCAGCAGCATAATCAGCAAGCTCGAGCCGCCGTAACTGATGAACGGCAGCGGGATTCCCTTCGTCGGCATCAGCCCGAGCACCACGCTCAAGTTCACGAGCGCCTGGCCGACGACGAGCGTGGTGATTCCAATAGCCAGCAACCGGCCAAACGCATCGGGCGCGCGAAAAGCCGCGCGAAATCCGCGCCAGGCGTAAATTCCAAACAAAATCACAACCGCGATTCCTCCGATGTAGCCGAGTTCCTCGCACAAAACGGCGTAAATGAAATCCGTGTGCGCTTCGGGGAGATAAAAAAGCTTCTGCTTGCTTTCCATCAAGCCGACGCCCGTCAGACCGCCAGAGCCAACCGCGATCAACGATTGCATCAATTGAAAACCGCGGCCTTGCGGGTCTGCACCTGGAGAAAAAAAGGCGAGCATGCGCTCATAACGGTAATGCGCGTGAATGATGAGCAGGTAAACGGCGGGCAGCGCTCCCAAGGCTGCGCCCGCAACGTATTTCATGGACATGCCCGCTTCGTACAACATCACCAGGGCAATCAAGAAAATCATGCAGGACGTGCCCATGTCCGGCTCGCGAAGAATCAGCGCGAGAATAAAAAGCACGGGACCGAGCGCCGGCAGCAAAGTGTGGTTCCAGTTGTTCACGCCAAATCCGCCCGGGCGCAGGCGCAATTCCAAAAACCACGCGAGGTAGAGGATCACAGCGAGCTTCGCGAATTCCGAGGGCTGCAGGCTGAGCGGGCCGAGATGGATCCAGCGATGCGTCGCATGCGAACGGTCCAAAAATAAAACTCCGATGAGCATCAGCAAAATCGCGGCGAGGCTCGAATAAATGACGCGGGGCTCGCGGAGTCTGCGGTAGTCGAAATTCATCAGCCGGATCATTCCAAACAGGCCTACCGCGAGCCAGATGATCTGGCGCTCGAGAAACACGTATCCATTGCCGTACAGCTCCTTGGCGGTGACGGCCGAGGCGCTGAAAACCATCACCACGCCGATGAAGCATAGGGCGAGCGTGACGACGAATAATTTTCTGTCCGGCTGCAAGCTGCGCGGCATTGCGCTAAACCTTCCTCGTTGAATTTTCCGCCGTGTGCTGCGACGCGAGCCGCGTGACGATTTCCTTGAAGGCGCGGCCGCGCTGCTCAAAATTTTCAAATTGGTCGAAACTGGCGCATGCAGGCGCGAGCAACACCGTATCGCCGGGCTGCGCTTGCTCGAACGCCAGCGCGAGGGCGCGATCCAGAGTGCCGGCATATTCCATCGCAACTGCGCCGTCGAGTTCCTGGCGAATTTTGTCCGCCGCAGCGCCGATCAGGAGCACGCGTTTAGCCTTTTCGCGTAAAGGCTCGCGGAGCGGCGCGTAGGGGCTGCCTTTGTCTTTGCCGCCGAGAATTACGAACAGCGAACCGGGAAAAGCTTCGATGGCTTTCAGCGTCGCGTCCACATTTGTGGCCTTCGAATCGTTGTAATAGGCGACCCCGTTGATTTCCGTGACGTATTCGAGGCGATGTTCGACTCCCGGAAACGTGCGCACAGCCGCGGCAATTGCGCCGACGGGCGCCCCCGCGAGAATCGCGGCCGTTGAAGCCGCGAGAACATTTTCCAGATTGTGCTCGCCGCGCAGGGGAATGTCGCTTCGTTGCATCAGCACGTCTTCGCTTCCTTCGCGACGGAAAAGAATTTGGTCGCCGCGCAGGAATGTCCCCGCAGCAAGGCGTTTCTGACGGCTGAACCAGAAAACCTGGCCGTGCGCGGGGCCGCGTCGCGCGACTTCAGGATCGTCGGCGTTCAACACGGCAGCGTCGCGGTCGAGCATGTTTTCGAACAGACGCTGCTTCGCGCGCGCGTATTCCTCGAACGAGCCGTGACGATCCATGTGGTCGGGCGTGAGATTCAGGAACACGCCAACGTCCGGGCGAAACGCCTCAATCGTTTCGAGCTGAAAGCTGCTGACTTCCGCGACGGTCACGGTGGAGTCACTGGATGCTTCCACCCTTGCAAGCAGAGGCGTGCCAATATTGCCGCCGATCAACACAGGAATTTTTGCTGATTGCAAGATGTGGCCGACCAACGCCGTGGTCGTTGTTTTTCCGTTGGAGCCTGTGATGGCGACAAGTTTGCCGCGCATCAAACGCCACGCGAGTTCGATTTCGCTCCACACGGGAATGCCGCGATTGCGCGCGAGCTGCAACGGCGGCATTTTTGCCGGCACGCCCGGACTGACGATAATCAAATCCTGGCTGACGAACGTTTCCGGATCATGCGCGCCAAGTTCGAGCGTGACGCCGGCGGCGCGCAGTTTTGCGGCGACTTCGGGCAGCGCGGATTCCGGCTTTTCGTCCGTTGCGGTGACTCTCGCGCCGTACGCAGCGCACAGCAGAGACACAACGATGCCCGTTCGCGCCAGTCCCACGACCAGCAGCCGCTTGCCTTCGAGATCCACGCCCAATCGCACGCACTTACCTCAGTTTCAAAG
>DASZCH010000142.1:0-7051 GCA_035943235.1 Candidatus Acidiferrales bacterium | reverse complement strand
GGTCAGCTACGCGCTGCGCATCACGGATGTCGATCCCCTCGAATACGATTTGCTCTTCGAGCGCTTCCTGAACCCCGAGCGTATTTCCATGCCGGATATCGACATTGATTTCTGCATGCGCCGCCGCGGCGAAGTGATCGACTACGTCCGCCAGAAATATGGCGAGAAAAACGTCGCGCAGATCATCACCTTCGGAACCATGGCCGCAAAAGCCGCGTTGAAAGACGTCGGCCGCGCGCTCGACGTGCCATACGGTGAAGTCGACCGTCTCGCGAAGCTCGTTCCCAGTCAGCTCAATATTTCCCTTGAAGACGCCCTCAAGACCGGCTCCCCGCTGGCCGCCGCGCGCGATAAAGACGAGCGCGTTCGCGAAGTCGTCGAAGTGGCCCTTCGCCTCGAAGGTCTCGCCCGCCATGCCTCCACGCACGCTGCGGGAGTCGTGATTTCCCCGCGTCCGCTCACCGAAATTGTCCCTCTCTACCGCTCGACGCGCGATGAAATCACCACGCAGTACGACATGAACGCCCTCGAGCGCATCGGCCTCCTGAAGATGGATTTCCTCGGCCTCACCACTCTCACCGTGCTCGATGACGCCGTCCTGCTCATCAAACAAAATCGCAACGTCGACATCAAGCTCGCCGATTTTCCTCTCGATGACAAGCAGACGTACGCCATCTTCGCTCGCGCCGACACTTCCGGCATTTTCCAGTTTGAGTCGCACGGCATGCGCGAAATTCTGCGCCGTTACCAGCCCACGCGCCTGGAAGACTTGACCGCGCTCAACGCGCTATATCGCCCCGGCCCCATTCAGGGCGGCATGATCGACGATTTCATCGCGCGAAAGCACGGAAAGAAAAAAGCCGCCTACGATTTGCCCGCGCTCGAGGAAATCCTCTCGGAAACCTACGGCGTCATCCTGTATCAGGAACAGGTCATGCAAATCGCCAACCGCCTCGCGGGCTTTTCCCTCGGCGAAGCCGACATTCTCCGCCGCGCCATGGGCAAAAAGAAGCGCGAGGAAATGGCCGCGCAGCGCGAGAAATTCCTGACGGGCTGCGCGGCCCGAAAAGTGCCCGCCAAAAAAGCCGAAAAGATCTTCGACCTCATGGCCGAATTCGCCGGCTACGGCTTCAACAAATCGCACTCCTGCGCCTACGCGCTCCTCGCGTATCAGACCGCATATCTAAAAGTGCATTTCCCGGTCGAGTTCACGGCTGCGCTCCTCACCTCCGAAGCCGGCAACACTGAAAAAGTCGTGAAGTATATCAATGAAGCCCGCGGCATGGGCATTCGCGTCCTTCCGCCCGACGTCCATCAGAGCAGCCTTTATTTCACGCCCGTCGGCGAAGATATTCGCTTCGGACTGGCGGCGATCAAGAACGTCGGCGAAAACACCGCAAAGGCCATCTGCGAATCTCGCTCCGCGCGCGGGAACTTCCACAATATTTATGGTTTCTGTTCCGCAATCGAGCCGCGCTTCTTGAATCGCAGAGTTCTCGAAAGCCTCGTAAAGGCCGGCGCCATGGACTGTTTCAATGCCCCGCGCGCCCGCCTGTGGAAAGCCATCGAAGGCGCGATGAATCACGGCCAAAAAATGGACCACCAGCGTTCCGTCGGCCAGCACGGTTTGTTTCTGGCTGGTTCCAGCAGCATGTCAACCGACGAAGCGCAGAATATTCTTCCCGAATCGGACGACTGGTCGGAAGATGAGCAACTCGCCGGCGAACATTCCGTCCTCGGATTTTATGTCTCCGGCCATCCTCTCGATAAATATGCCGGCCGCTTGAAGGAAATGGGCACCGTGGAATTGGGCGCGCTCGAAGCTCGGCACAATGGCGAAGAACTCGCGATTGCCGGCATCATCACGCAGACGCGTTCCATGCGCTCGAAACGCGGCGCCCGCTGGGCCATCTGCAACTTGCAGGACCGCACCGGCGGCGTGGAAGTTCTCGTGTTCCCCGAGGCGTTTCAGAAATTCGAGCACTTGCTGCGCCCTGCGACGCCGCTGCTCGTTCGTGGTCGCATTAATGTCGAGGAAGTTGGCACCCGCTTCGTCGCCACGGAAATTCGCTTGCTCGACAAAGTTGCTGACCGCAGTCCCAGCCTGTTGCGCGTACGCGTCGATTTGCGCGCCGTCGATACCGGCACGCTCGACCAGTTGCAAAAAGTTTTGGCGGAGAGGCCCGGCCGCTGCCGCGTTGCCTTTGAATTGATCTCCGACGATGGCACGATGGCCACCCTCGAAGCAGAGAAGGGAATCGAGCCCGCTCCCGACCTCTTCGCGCGCGTGCGTGAGATTTGCGGCGCCGATGCCGTGGCCGTCTTGCGCAATTAGCCGTTTGCCGCGCGCCTTGGTTTTGTAGGGGCGGGGTTCACCCCGCCTTGCATGGCACAGACTTCAGCCTGTGTGCCTTGGTTTTCGTAGGGGCGGGGTTCATCCCCGCCCGTCGGCGCAAAGCGCCCAGTTTTCGTTTCGTAAGACTGCCTGATGCGGTAGCTCTGGGAGGCGATGTGAAATCGAAGCGCCGGAAACGCGAACTCGAAGCTCTCGAGCACGATGTCGAAGAGCTCGTTGAGCTCGCGCCCAACGACGAAAAGGCTGCCAGGGAACTCGAACGCCTCCGCCGCGAAGTAGCCGAGCTGAAGCGCGAATTTTATACTCACATGAGCGCCTGGCAGCGCCTGCAACTCGCGCGCCATCCCCAACGCCCCTATACCCTCGACCTGATTCCCCGCTTATTCGAGGGCTTCAGCGAAATTCACGGTGACCGCGCCTTCGCCGACGACCCGGCCATCGTCTGCGGCGTGGCCGATTTTCACGGCAAGCCCGCGATGATTGTCGGCCATCAGAAGGGCCACGACACCACGCAGCGCGTCGCCCGTAATTTCGGTCAGGCAAAGCCCGAGGGTTATCGCAAAGCCCTTCGCGCCATGAATCTCGCTGCGAAATTCCGCCGCCCGATTTTTGTTTTCATTGACACGCCCGGCGCGTATCCCGGCGTCGACGCCGAAGAGCGTGGTCAGGCCGAAGCCATCGCGCGCAATCTTCGCGAAATGATGCGGCTGCCCGTTCCCATTCTGATCGCAATCACCGGAGAGGGCGGCTCGGGCGGCGCGCTGGCGGTCGCCATCGGCGATCGCGTGATGATGCTCGAAAACGCGGTCTACTCGGTGATTTCCCCGGAAGGCTGCGCCTCCATCGTCTGGCACGATGCCGGAAAGGCTGAACTCGCCGCCGAAGCCCTGAAAATCACCGCCCCGGATCTTCTCGACATGAAACTGATCGACGAAATTGTTTCTGAGCCGGAAGGCGGCGCGCATCTCGATCACGATGCCACCGCGCGCCTGCTCGATGAAGCTCTCACCCGCGCTCTCGCCGAACTATCCCAGTCCTCTCATGCTGACTTGCTCGCCAATCGCTACCAGAAGTTCCGCCGCATGGGCCAGTGCTTCTCGACGTCCTTCAATCACAACGAAATCGCTAAGTGATTCGGCGGTGTTCATGCAGAGCGAATGAGGCCCGCTGTCACAAAACGGTCGAATGTCCGGTCTTATCAATTATTAATCGGCAGGTTCAGAATGCAAGGTCGGAAATCTAGGAGGCAATCATGAAAATCGTAGTAATCGGAGGAAGTGGGCTGATCGGTTCGAAACTCGTTCCCAAGTTGCGCGAGCACGGGCACAAGGGGGTAGCGGCATCACCCGATTCGGGGGTCAACACTGTCACGGGCGAAGGACTGGCCGAAGTGCTGAAAGGTGCCTCGGTAGTCGTTGACGTGTCAAATTCTCCCTCTTGGGAGGACGCAGCAGTGCTGAAGTTCTTTGAAACATCCACTCGTAACCTCCTCACCCATGAAGCGGCCGCAGGCGTAGGACATCACGTTGTGTTATCGGTGGTGGGAACCGACCGGCTGTCCGAAAGCGGTTACTTCCGCGCTAAAATCGCTCAGGAGAAACTGATCAAAGAATCTTCAATCCCTTACTCCATCGTGCACGCGACGCAGTTCTTCGAGTTTCTCAAGGGCCTTGCCGACATTTCCGTGGAGGGCGGCAAGGTGCATTTGCCACCTGTGCTTTTCCAGCCGATGGCTGCCGCCGATGTCGCGAGCGGGGTAGCCAGGATCGCTGTCGGCGCGCCGGTAAATGGCATCGTCGAAATAGCGGGGCCGGAACAGTTTCGCGTGGATGAATTAGTCCGGCGGCGCTTGGCCGCCCTTAAAGATCCCCGCGAAGTCATCGCCGATCCCGATGCGCTTTACTCTGGGGCGAAACTCAGTGAGAGAACACTGCTGCCGGGCAATAACGTACGACTCGGCGAGACCCGTTTCGAAACTTGGCTCACTCAGTCCGCGGTGAAAGCGGCGGCGGTCACGAACTAGACGTCCCCTTACCTTATGTAGTTGCGCTGCTTCTTTCGAGTTGCGGTGCTTCTTTGGGGTGCGGCGGCTCGACGCGCTTTGCTTCCTGTAGCTCAGGTCCCGTTTGCGCGTTCCGCGCAAACTGACCTGAGGTTCTTGCAACCGGACAGGCAGGCTTCGATGCAGCGCCTGCCTGCCGCTTGCCCGCCACGGCGGGCAAGCATGGGTGGGGGTTTTTCGCTTTGCCTTTGTAGGGCCCGATCGGATTTATCGGGCCGTTGTCGCCGAATGTCGGGCCCGTCGACGGACGGGACCGTCGGCCAGGCGCCCCGTCCTGTTCCTTGGAGTGCGGCGGCTCGACGCCGCTTTGCCGTTTGTAGTTGCCGCGTGTCGGGCAGCCGAAGCTGGGTATTTGTCGTCGCCGTCTTGTAAGGGCACGGCTTCAGCCGTGCCGTAGAGCACAATATTTAAGGGGCTTTAGCCCCTGAGGCAGTGCTCCTTGTTTGGAGTACGGACTTCTCCACGCAGCTTCAGCCGCTGAAGCCCGTACTCACGGAATTGCCACCCAGACTCTCCAGCCTGAAGTTCATTTCTCCTCAGCGCCATTCGTTTCCGCCCATTTGCGATTTGGACACGTTCTCGATTCTCTTAGTTGCCCGTCGTTCTTCCGTGTCTTACTGTGAGGGCCATGGAACAAAACCAAAAAGACGCTACGGCCACCGCGATGGCGGGAGAAGTTTTTCGTCCCTACGAACGCCTGGTCGAAATCACCGTTCTCGGAAAAACTTTTCTCGTCCCAGAGCGCAATTCTCTCCTGCGATGCTTCCAGTTCATCAGCCCGGAAACAATTCCATACGGACGTTTCTGCTGGAACCAGGAATGCCAGTATTGCCGCGTGAATTGCCAGCTCCCGGACGAAGATCAGCCGAAGCCCATTCTGAGCTGCAA
Organism: Candidatus Acidiferrales bacterium; assembly: GCA_035943235.1. Classification (GTDB taxonomy): domain Bacteria; phylum Acidobacteriota; class Terriglobia; order Acidiferrales; family UBA7541; genus DAHUXN01. The sequence continues at coordinate 1,745 of DASZCH010000142.1, read as the reverse complement.
GTTCATGGTCTCCGCCGGAATGAATATCACCGAACTCTCTCCCGAATTGCTCTTCTGCCTCAAGAACAAGCTCGGCGCGTAGAACAAGTGGCTTAGTCTTTGAGGGACGGCATCCCTGCCGTGAGCAGGCTTCACGCCGCCCGCATCTGTTTCGCGTTCGCTTTGTTTCCCACCCAGCCCGGCAGCCTTCTCACCCGCACCTTGTATGACGCTCATCGCCGAATGTGATAAACTTCGCGGTTATAACGTTATAGATTTCTGGGAGTCCTCTAAATGAGCGCCCGCACGAAGTTTTCTGTCGGTGCCGTCATCATAGTCGGAACGTTGGTCTGGCTCGGATGGGTGGGAGCCTCGCAAAGCAAGACGTATTACCACACGATTTCTGAATTGTCCGCCCTTCAAGGCCCCGCTCTTCATCAACGCATGCGCGTCAGCGGCAATGTCGTGGACGGCTCGATCAAACATCTCCCCGGCCGCATCGATTTCACTCTCACCGAGGAGGGCAAGACCCTGCCCGTCAGCTACGTCGGCGATTCTCCGCTTCCCGATACATTCAAGGGTGGCGCGCAGGCCCTGGCGGAAGGGAAGTTGATGCCCGACGGCCGCTTCGTCGCCGAACAGGTCCAGGCGAAGTGCGCCTCGAAGTATCAAGCGACACCGGGGCAGGGCGCAGCCACTCCGGCGAAATCAACCACTCAAGCAACGCCACAAAACGCAGCAGGTCCTCGCAGTTAATGGGAGCGAAATAGTTCCGTGGACATCATCGGCTCCTTTGCACTAATCCTGGCGCTTCTCGCAGCCGCCTACGCTTTCGTCGCCGGAATCATCGGCATCCGCACGCAACGCCCCCTCGTCATCAAAAGCGCGCGAAACGCGGGAATGGCCATCTTTCCGCTGGTCACGCTGGGCGTCGGTTGTCTGGTCACGCTCTTCTTCCAAAACAATTTCTCCATGGCGTATGTGGCCGAGCACAGCAATCGCGCTCTCCCCGCCTACTACAAATTCTCCGCGCTGTGGGCGGGACAGGAAGGCTCCCTCTTATTCTGGAGTTGGCTGCTTTCCATCTACGCCTTCATCGCGCTTTTCATCAACCGCAAAAAACATCCCGAGCTGATGCCTTACGTCGGCGTCATCCTCGGCGGCATCCAACTTTTCTTCCTCGTCCTCAATAATTTCGTCTCTAGCCCATTCGCGTTGGTCGGAGTCGCCGGAGCCGCTGGCGCCGCGCACGTCGTCAGCTTGTCCGACGGTCACGGCCTCACTCCGTTGCTCCAATACGCCGAGATGGACATTCATCCGCCCATGCTCTACCTCGGCTACACAGGTTGCACTGTGCCGTTCGCGTTCGCGCTCGGCGCCTTACTCGGCCGCTACCCGGGCGAAAAATGGATTCACATCACGCGCCGCTGGATGATGGTCGGCTGGGCGTTTCTCAGCGTCGGCATTTTGCTCGGCGGCCACTGGGCGTATCAAGTCCTCGGCTGGGGCGGCTATTGGGCCTGGGACCCCGTCGAAAACGCCTCCCTCCTGCCCTGGATTTCCGCCACTGCGTTTTTGCATTCCGTCATGATGCAGGAAAAGCGCGGCATGATGCGCGTCTGGAATGTCTGGCTCGTTTTCATCACTTATATGCTCAGCATCCTCGGAACCACGCTTACACGTTCGGGAATCGTCAGTTCGATCCACGCCTTCGCGCAATCGTCCATCGGCTCGTGGTTCGTCTCCTTTCTCGCGCTCATTTTCGT
>DASZCH010000141.1:0-8463 GCA_035943235.1 Candidatus Acidiferrales bacterium | reverse complement strand
GCATTCATTGCGGGCTGTGCCTGAACGCGTGTCCCACGTACCGGCTGTGGCACAACGAAGCGGATTCGCCGCGCGGGCGCATCCGGCAAATGGCGCTGATTGATCAGGGCCGGATGGAATTGGGCGAAGCGTTCGTCACGCACATTGACCGGTGCTTGGATTGCCGCGCGTGCGAGACGGCGTGTCCGTCCGGCGTGGAATACGGCAAGCTGGTGGAGCAGGCGCGCGCGCAGATCGAGAAGAATTATAAGAGGCCTCGCACATCGCGTGCGATTCGCAATTTCGTTTACCGGCGGCTACTGGTTGAACCGAAGCGCATCGCGCGATTGGCGCGCATTGCGCGGTTTTACCAGCGTTCAGGACTAGAAGCTATCGCGCGCGGCAGTGGACTGCTGCGACTGATGGGATTGCAGCAACGAGCGGCGCTGCTGCCACGAATCGATCACGAATTTTTCTATTCGCGGCTGGGACAAACCTTTCCGGCGCGCGGCGAGCGGCGCGCGCGCGTCGCGTTTTTTGCGGGATGCGTGGCGCAAGTGACCTTCACTGCGCTGAATGACGCAACGATTCGCGTGTTGCAGGCGAATGGCTGCGAGGTTGTGGTGCCGGCGGAGCAATCGTGCTGCGGCGCGCTTGCCGCGCATGCGGGCGTTCGCGACGTGGCTCGGGACCTGGCGCGCAAGAACATGGAAATATTCTTGCGCGAACCGTTTGACGCGATTATCACCAACGCGGCGGGATGCGGCTCGACGTTGAAGGAGTATACGCATCTATTCGCGGAGGATGCGGGCACTGACAGAATGGAATCTGTGCGGGAACATAACCGCACGACGGAATCGGCGTCACAGTTCACGTCGAAGATGCGCGACGTGACGGAATTTCTCGCGGAGCTGGGATTGTCCGGGCCGCTGCGCGAATTGAAATTGCGCGTGACGTACCAGGATTCGTGCCACCTGCTCCACGGGCAAAAAATACGCGAGGCGCCGCGAAAACTGATTCGCGCGGTGCCGGGAGTTGAATTCGTCGAGATGCCGCTCGCCGATCAGTGCTGCGGCTCAGCGGGCGTTTACAATGTGACCGAGACGAAAACGTCGATGGAATTGCTTGCAGACAAGATGAAGCATGCGAGGTCAACAAAAGCGTCGGCGATTGTAACCGCGAACCCAGGCTGCATTTTGCAGTTGCGCGCAGGCGCGAAACTGCACGCGACGGGGCAGGAAGTGATGCACGTGGTGGAATTGCTCGACCGCGCGACGGCTCACGAACGGTAGCGGGCGGTCAGCCACACAACATCCATAGTCACCCAGCGTAAGATAGGGGTTCACGCGAAACAGCGGGGGAAATCGAAAGGGGCACGCGGGGAGCGCGCCCCTTTTTTTGTCTTTTCCCTGGCGCGCCGGGGTGCGGACACGTTTGGGACTTGTTTGACGGCCGGATGCGCAGCCGCAAGACAAGATCGAACAAAAATCACGATGCCAATGCCTGCTCGGTTAGACGTGCGAGGCGCGCAAAGGAAAGCGCTCAGAAACCGTCAGGCGGCGGAGGCGGCGCGGGTTTCGCAAATTTACGCTTCATCATCATGCGGCCAGACGTGACCGTGTAATCCTGCGGAACGATAAAAAGCGATTGCGGCGGATCGGCGCGATTGATGTTGGTCAATTGATATGTAGTGGTTCCGAAACGCGGATCGGCGCGCGTGAACGACACGGTCATTTGCAAGTCCGGTGAATACCATTTCTCAGTAGTGATGACGATGGGATTCTGATTGCCGATTTTGCCGGCTGAAATCGTGCGCGTTGTGCGCGTTCCCTGCACGGTGAGGCCGTCAATCGTTTTTGTGCCGAGCGATTCGGTGCTAGCGGCAGATTCTTCGTGGCCCATTGGTGAGCGAGCAAATTTGTAGCTGCGAACATTTTCGCGCGAAGAAATATTCATCACCACAGCCGTCTTTTTATTTTGATTGAGCACGTAATTCTTGCCGGCGCCGGGATCCTTGATGAAAACCAGTTGCGGCACTGGCCCAGCTGCGGCAAGAGGGCCGATGGCGGGAAGCGAAATTTCGCGGCGCGTGCGGCCGGTGGAATCGCGCGCGATGTTGCCGCTCTCCTTGTGGTCGATGCGATTGCCATCGGCGAGCACTTGGACGGTCTCGCGCGTGATTTGCGCGGAGAATGGCGCGTTCTGGACTACGGCGCTCTCGAAACCGCCCATGATCCGTTCGAACGCAAACGTCCCGCCAGGCATAACCGCGGTAGAGTCTCCCGTTTGAGTGAAAAAGAATATTTTCCCCGGAGGCGCGGATTGTTGCGCGGGAGGCGCCGCCGATTGGGCGTGAACGGCGGCCGCGATTCCGAGCGCCACTACGATTGCAGCAAGTCTGATCATTTTGTGATTCATCGTGTCACTCCTTGGCAAAATCCATTTTCACGGCACCAGACGGACGGCGCGCGGCCAGCCATCTTCGCCCACGAGCAAATCGGCCTGAATCAAATCCGCGGAACGCGTCGAGTCCACCGAGTAGCCCAGATCGGCCAGCGCGCTGCGCGGCATTTCGACGCGCACAATCACGCCAGAGTCGCCGGGCTCGAAACCTTCGCCATACGGCACGGGAACGAACTCGGCGGTCGCATCGGATTGCGCGGTCCCGGCGACGTTTTCCTGTGGCTGCGTGTTTACAGCCGCGCTATTCGGTTGAGCCTGACGCGAAACATCCGTCACGCCCGCTGCGGTTTTCACACCGTTAATCCGAGGACGCGAAAAATTCCAAGCTCCGATGGCGACAAGCACAGCAGCGGCCGCGGCAAGCGCGGACCACTCAAGCCGCTGCAATCGCACGCGACGCTGGCGATGCTGGGTGCGTTCGAGGCCGCGATGATGTTCACGAAACGCGGAAACAAGCGCGGGCTCCAGATGCGCGGGAGCACTGAGATTGGCGGAGTCTTCGGCAACAGCATCGAGCGCGCCTGCGAGCACCTGCGCCTGAGCCAGGCGCGCGGCGCAGCGTTCGCAAGTCTGCGCGTGAAATTTAGCCATCACGGTGGCAGGCTTGTCGAGGACATCGGGCCGGGCCAAGTCGTGAACAATGCTGTCAAATTCCGCGCAAGTCATTTTCATTTACCTCTTCACTTACTCTTGATGTATCCCTTCATGTGCTCCGTCTTCCACTACTTCGTTATCTTTCCCTATCACCAAGCGTTTTACTTGCCGCCGGCAGCCCTCGAAGGCTTCTTCAGCGCTGAGGGCGCGGGCCGCAATTTTGCCACCAGCATTTCGCGCGCGCGAGCCAAGCGCGAACGCACTGTGCCAATCGGACAATCGAGCTTCGCAGCCGCGGCCGAATAATCGAAGCCTTGAAGGTCGCAGAGCGTCACCGCTTCTCGATAATGCTCGGGCAGGGCGAGGACGGCGCGACGCACGCGCTCGATAATTTCAGCGCGAGCCAGATCGTCGGATAAAGACTCACCTAGCCCATAGGAGAGCGACGCCTGGCCCGCGCGGACCTGCAAATCGTCGTCCTCGGCGAGCGGGACGAAGCGGCTGTTCGACTCAACGAGACGCCGCACGTGATTCCGCGCGATGCCAAATAGAAACGCCTGCGGCGTGCCACGCTCCGAATCGAATTTCGCGGATTCGCGAATCAGAGTCATGAAGGCCTCTTGCACGACTTCCTCGGCGGCTTCGGGACGTCCCGTCATGTGCAGCGCGAAACGGTAAATCGGGCGCTGGTGGCGCAAGTAGAACGAGCGAAATGCTTCTTCGTCGCCGGTCCGCATACGGCGCAGCAGTTCCTCGTCTCGGAGTTCGGGCCTGTCCGGCATACACTCTATTGGACGTATCCGCCGCGCCTTACGTATATGCATTCGGCTGGCGAGCGCGAAAAGTTCCAGAAAATCGCTCCCTGTTATGCAAACACGCCGCGTGCCGGGCGGTTGCGCGGATCGAACCTTGACCGCGCGGTGCGACGTTTCGTACTTTAGAAGTGCGCTATCGCAGAGGAACGCAGCGAAACGGAGGGCACATGCAGGAATTCGATCCGCACGTACTGGAAGAGAAGCCGATACCGCCGCCCGCGGAGTTTCAGCAACGAGCGCGCGTGCGGACGCTCGACGAATACAAAAAGCTGTACGCCCGCGCGAAGAGCGATCCCGAGGGATTCTGGGGTGAGCAAGCGAAGATGCTCGACTGGTTCGAGCCGCCGAAAAAAGTCCTCGAATGGGATTTACCGCACGCGAAATGGTTCAGCGGCGGAAAGCTGAACGTCACGCACAATTGCCTGGACCGACATCTGGCGCAGAACGGGAAGAAAGTCGCGCTCTTCTGGGAAGCGGAGGATGGTAAGCGGCTGAAGTTCACATATGCGGAGCTGCACGAGCGCGTCTGCAAATTTGCGAACGCGCTGCTCGCGATCGGCGTGAAGAATGGCGATTGCGTGGCCGTTTATATGCCGATGATTCCGGAGCTGCCGATTGCGCTGCTGGCGTGCGCGCGCATTGGCGCCATCCATTCGGTCGTGTTCGGCGGATTCAGCGCGGTGTCGCTGGCGGACCGCATTGGAGACGCGAAAGCGAAATGGCTGATCACGGCGGACGGCGGATTCCGGCGCGGGCACGTGGTTCCGTTGAAGGACACGGCGGACAAGGCGATTGAAAGCTGTCCGACGATTGAGAAAGTGGTGGTGGTGAAGCGCACGGGCGAAAAGGTCGCGTGGAAGCAAGGACGCGATTTGTGGTGGCATGAGCTGGAAGAGAAAGCAGGGTCGAAGTGTCCCGCCCCGGCGTTTGATTCCGAGCATCCGCTCTATATTTTGTACACGAGCGGAACGACGGGAAAACCGAAGGGCGTGCTGCACACTTGCGCGGGATATTTGCTCGGCTGCATGTACACGATGCAATTGGTTTTCGATTTGCGCGCCGACGATGTGTACTGGTGCACGGCGGACGTTGGCTGGGTGACGGGTCACAGTTATTTGGTTTACGGGCCGCTGGCGAATGGCGCCACATGCGTGATGTACGAAGGCGCACCGGATTTTCCCAAGCGCGACCGCTTCTGGGAAATCATCGAGCGTTACAAAGTGTCGATTTTTTATAGCTCAGCGACGGCGGTGCGCGCGTTCATGGCGTGGGGCAACGATTGGATCACGAAACGCAACCTGTCGAGCTTGCGATTGCTGGGAACGGTGGGCGAGCCCATCAATCCCGCGGCGTGGAAATGGTATTTCGAGATGATTGGAGGAAATCGCTGCCCGATTGTCGACACCTGGTGGCAAACGGAGACGGGGGCCATCATGATTTCGCCGCTCCCGGGCGCGACGCCGACAAAACCCGGCTCGGCAACTCTGCCGATGCCCGGAGTGATTTCGCGCGTGGTCACAATGAAAGGCGAGCCGGTGAAGCCCGGCGAAACAGGATACCTGGTGATCGAAAAGCCGTGGCCTTCGATGCTGCGAACAATTTATGGGGACGATGAACGATTCAATCGCGATTACTGGACGCGCATTCCGGGCGTTTATTTCACGGGAGACGCGGCGCAGCTCGATGCGGATGGCTACACGTGGGTGCTGGGGCGCGTTGACGACGTGATTAAAGTGGCGGGGCACAGATTGAGTTCGATGGAAATCGAAAGCGCGCTGGTGAGCCATCCGTCGGTGGCGGAGGCGGCGGTCGTTGCGCGACCCGATGAAATCAAAGGCGAGGCGATTGTGTGTTTTGTGACGCTGCGCGCGGGGATGGAACCGACGCGCGAGTTGCGCGCAGCGTTGGGCGAACACGTGGCTATGACGATTGGCACAATCGCGCGGCCGAGCGAAGTGCGCTTCGCCGACGGGCTGCCGAAAACGCGCAGCGGGAAAATCATGCGGCGGCTGCTGCGCGAGGTGGCGGAAAAGGGCGGCGTTTCAGGCGACACGACCACGCTCGAGGATTTGAGCGTGATTGCAAAACTCGCCAGCGCAAAGGGCACCGACGAAGAGTAGGACGGAGCACGCCTCACGCGCTTCCGCAAAAAAAACGATGGGTCGTTCCGCGCGGCAATCGCATCCATAGGAAGAGGAGGAAAATTATGGAACCAAGAATCGACGTCATGAAAGTGGATCCGAAAGCGTATCAGGCGATGTTCGCCTTGGAAAATTATCTGCGCAACTCCGGACTCGAAAAACCTTTGGTGCACCTGATGATCACGCGCGCTTCGCAAATCAACGGCTGCGCCTATTGCATCGACATGCACACCAAAGACGCACGCGCTGCCGGCGAAACGGAGCAGCGTCTCTACGAATTGGACGCATGGCGCGAAACTCCCTTTTATTCCGACCGGGAACGCGCCGCCCTGGCCTGGACCGAATCGCTCACCCTCGTTTCTCAGACCCACGTGCCCGACGAAGTTTTCGAAGAGGTGAAAAAATATTTCTCTGAAGCCGAAATTGTCGCGCTCACTATCGCGGTGGTCGGCATCAATGGCTGGAACCGCATCGCCATCGCGATGCGCGCCGTCCCCGGCACCTACCAGCCCGGCCAGCGGGAGCAGCAGCAACAGCGCGCCGCACGGCAAAACGCATAACGAAAATGCGAAGCGGGGTCGGTTATCGCCGGCCCACACCGCGGCGGCGGTCCATGCTTTCGCTTCGCATCTGGGCCCAGCCCCGCTGCCGGTAGGCTGAATTCCAAGCCGATTTGACGAAGTTTCGTGTTGCCTATCAGCGTCTCATTGCGGCCAAGGCAGTTCGGCGGGATCTCTGACGGAATGGCCGCTTCTTGGGGCGCGAGCCGCCGAGCGCGGATCGAACTTCGAAGCGCACGCCTTCCACCTGCTGCAAATAGGCGACGATTTCAAACAGGTTGCTGGCGGTTGGATTTCCATTGGGGCCGAACATTTGATGGAGGGTCTTCACGTGAATTTTGGTATGCGCGGCCAGATTGGGAAAGCCGACAGCGGCGTTGATATAATCACGCAACAGTTCCTTGCCGAGGATCACCTCGCCAGAGAGAAGGCTTTCGATCGCCTGGCTCAGAAGTCCCCGTCGAAAGGCAGGGTCGCGTTTCACGCGCGCTTGAACCGTTTCTCTAAAGTCTCTCGTCAAAACCATTTTCATTCCCCTTCCTTCCGTTCCGTTTTCCTCTGCTTGTAATCTTGCCATCGTTCATGCGCAAGCCGGATGTCGTCCGGCTGGCGCTGTTTCGTTCCACCGCCAAGGAGGATGACGATTCGCTCGCCCTCCTTGCCAAAATATACGCGGTACCCGGGGCCGAAGCTTATCCTGCACTCGTATACACCAGCCCCGACGCCTTTCACGTTGGAGAAATTTCCGAGTCCCACGCGATATAGAGCAGTCGTTACCCTCCGTGACGCCTCGGAGTTCAGCTTGTCGAACCACTCGCGAAAAGGGCTGCGGCCGCCAGGGTCGCGGTACTCGCGGATGTCGACCATATCAGTATGATGGTAACCTATATTGTACCATTGTCAAGGACGCGGAAAAGTATGTGTAACGACACCCAACGAACAGCTCATAACGTTTCCGGCTGGGATAATGCGGTGCCGTTCGTGGCGGTGACGCGAGCGTACCAGCGAGCGGAATCTTTCAGGATGCGGCGGCTGGTGGGGAAATCGACGAAGATCATGCCGAAGCGTTGCGTGTAACCCTCCTGCCACTCGAAATTATCGAGCAGCGACCAGTGAAGATAGCCGAGGAGCGGGACGCCTTCGAGCGAGGCGCGCGCGAGGGCTTGAAGATAGCGCGCGGTGAAATCGATGCGCTGCGGATCGTGCACTTTGCCGTCGAGCGAAATCCAGTCGCGGCAGGAGCAGCCGTTTTCGGTGATCAGAATGGGATGCGTGAAGCGCTCGTAAAGCCACTTTGGCGCCCAGTACAGCGCGTCGGGCGTAACCTGCCAGCCGAAAGCGGTGATCGGAAAGCCCGCGGGAAAATGGAATTCTTCGGGATGGCCGTCGGCGCCGGCGCGCACAAACCATCCTCCGTAAAGATTTACGCCGAGAAAATCGAGGGGCTGCTGAATCGTTTCCATGTCCCCCGTGAGGATTTCGGGTGCGTCGTTCCCGAGCGCGGCGAGCGCGTCGACGGGATAGTGTCCGAGAAAAACGGGATCGAGCCACCACGCATTCCCGCGCCACCAATGCGCGCCGGAGAAACGATCGAGCGGGCTGGAAAACGTGGATTCGCGTGCGGCAGCGATGTCGGCGGCAGAATTCGTGGCGGGCAACGAGGGCGAGACGTCGCAAGCGTAGCCGATTTGGGCGGGTTGATGAGAGTTCGCGCGAATGGCCTGGACGGCGCGGCCGTGCGCGAGAAACGTGATGTGCGCGGCGCGCATGTATTCGGCGCGGCCGCGCGTTTCACCGGGCGCTTGCACTCCCGTGACGTAAGCGCCGCCGATGAACGAGCGCGGCTCGTTGATGGTGAGCCAGCGCGTGACGCGATCAGAGAGGGCGCGCGCGACGATGGCGGCGTAATCG